>JAYNLI010000028.1:0-16349 GCA_038111655.1 Bordetella sp. | reverse complement strand
AAGTATCACCGGGGTAAGCGTTGCAAGCTGAACGGTGAGCCAGATGGCTTGCCAAGTGTCGGGACTAATCAAGGTTCATACCCAAATGAGCGAATGACCTCTTTTGCTTGATTGCTTCGGAGGTAGTTCATTAGCGCTTGCGCTGCGGGTTCGTTCTTACCCGGGTTTAGCAAGATGGCATCTTGTCTAATGGGTTTGTGCAGCGACGAAGGGATGATCCAGCCTGAACCCGTTTTGAGGGTCCCGTTTTCGAAGACCTGTGAAATTGCAATAAACCCAAGTGGAGCGTTACCCGAGGATACAAACTGAAAGGCTTGGCTGATATTAGAGCCCTCTACAAGCTTTGGGTTAATTACGGCGGTGAGCCCCGTGTTATTAATAACCTCCATAGCGGCCGCGCCGTAAGGTGCAAGCTTTGGGTTCGCAATGGCAATCTTGTTGAAATTGCCTAATTTCAAAACTTCTCCCTCGCTATCTATCAGGGCTGCTTGCTTACTCCACAGCACGAGTCTTCCGGTGGCGTAGGTGAATTGAGTACCTAGCACGCCAAGGCCTTCGCTCTCAAGTTTGGCAGGAATTTTTTCATCAGCGGCTAGCAGAATGTCAAAGGGCGCTCCATTTTTGATTTGGGCATAGAACTGTCCGGTTGCTCCATACGAGAGGGAGGCTTTATGTCCGGTGTCTTTTTGAAATATCTGCCTAATAACCTTCATGGGCGCAGTAAAGTTGGAAGCGACAGCAACTTTTACCTCGGACGCGTGTGCGTTAATAGGTATGCCAAATGCCAAAATGGCTAGACAGAATGACCTTGGAACAGGAAATTTTTTTAACAAAGCTATGCCTTGAAGTGTTTGTAAAGCTGTCTCACTAGGTTTAAGGGGTTTGTACCTAGCACGCAGGAAAATTTTAAATTTTACTTGCGGTGGGACTATCCCACCGCAAAAACCGATTAAGCAGCCTGCTGCCTTTGGTTTTCAATCACTAAAGACGGTTCCGTACCCCCAATAAGAATCTTTCGAGGCTTCTTCTCTTCGGGAATAACATTTTCAAGGCGGACGATGAGTAGCCCGTCCACAAGATCTGCCCCACGCACAATAACGGTCTCTGCAAGCGTGAATTCGTGACGGAAGTCGCGTGTTGCAATACCCCGATGCAAGAACTCGCCCTCGCGTTGAGCAGTGACTTTACCCGAGATGGTGAGCTTATTAGCCTCTGCGGTAATGTCAATCTCGTCGCGCTTGAAACCTGCGACTGCAAGCTCAATAAGGTATTGGTTCTCCGTCTGTTTGACAATGTTGTAAGGGGGGTAATTGGGAGCTGGATTACTGGAGACTGATTTTTCGATTTGGGAAAAGGCATCGAGCAGTCGGTCAAAGCCAACCGAAGAAAGTAAAACATCACGACCGAATGGATAGTTCATTGAAAAGACTCCTTTAAAAGTAAGCGAGTTTTGAAATAACCGGACCCGTAAGGCACCCGGTAACGAAGAAGATGAAGGCGTTTTTCGTAATTTCAAGAGCACCGAGGCGTAAAATAAAGACGTATTTCAGACAACCTAGGCATAAGTTACGAAACACCGCAATGCGTCTACAGTTCTACCGCGTGAGTATTACTTGAGGCGTTCCCCACCTCGTCTTGTTATTGTTGGCGGCGGTTTTACCGGAGCAACCGTTGCTGTGCAGGCTGCGCGTCGCTCACCTATTGCCCTTGACATTGTGGTTATTGAGCCCAGCGCTGAGCTTGGGCGGGGGCTACCTTATCGAGGTCACGATCCCGATCACCGGGTCAATGGCCCAATTGCTACCCACTCCATCGACCCGCTTGACACAGGGCATGTTCAACGCTGGCTCGACAAATCCAACGAGCTTCAAAAAGATCCCGCGGCTCAATGCTCGTTTGGCACTTTTTTAAGGCGAAGTGACTACGGACGCTATCTTCATGAGTCTTTCCTTGAGTTTTCTAAAAAGAATGAAAGTGGTTCAACCATTCGCCACCATCGTGATCGCGTAAGACAGATCAAACTCGAGTCTGAGCATGTCGTTTTGGAGCTCGAACAAAGTCATCTTTTATTGGGGGACTCGGTGGTGTTGGCCTTTGGCAATCCAGCCTCTCGTCTACCTCCAATGCTTAAGCACGCAAGCAAGAGCCCAGTCGTTGTTCATGCACCTCTGGTGGGTAGCGCCCTACACCATCTGTGCCAACGTCTTGCGCCCGGCTCTGAAGTTGCGGTCATGGGCACAGGTCTTACGGCAGCCGATGTCATTTCAACGCTTTTGCGTCAGACTTCGGGCGTCGGCATCACGGCTTTTTCTAGGCGAGGTCTTATTCCTAATCGCCAGCGTCCGCCCGACCCGCTGGCCCCAAGCAGTCTTCCGAAGACTTGGCTTGTCGACCGTATAAATGGCGAGGTTCCAAGTTATCTCTCTCCAGACGAGGGGTCTCCCTGGACGGTGAGGCACTTATGCAGAGCAATGCGTAAGCGTATAAAGATGCTCACGAATCAAGGTCTTCCGTGGCAGCAAGGGTTTGACGAAGCCCGCGATGTGGTCTGGCAGTTCTGGCCCTTGCTTACTGCCCAAGAGAAGCAACGCTTTCTTCGGAGACTTCGGGTTTGGTACGACGTTGCGCGCTTTCGCCTGCCACCGCAGACCGCGGAAAGTATCGATAAGGCAGTAGCTGCCGGGCGTTTAGCTTTTTGCGCTAAGGCCCTGCAAGGGGTGCAGGTGTTGGAAGGTCAGCGACTCAAGCTGACCTTCCAAAAAAAGGGGAAGCAGGTTGAGCAAGAGTTTGACGCGCTTATTAACTGCACCGGTTTAGACCTTGGCGGACCCGTTGACCCGGAAACTCTAGCAGGTAAGCTGGTTCAGGCGGGAATTCTTGTTAAGGACGAAAGCGGCATAGGCTTTTCTGTTGATAAGACCTGCAGAGTGATCCATTCAAATGGGCAGGCTTCTTCACGTATTCGTCTGGTTGGGCCTGCAACCGCCGGCGTTTTTGGCGATTCATTAGGTGCGATGTTTATTGCCGTTCAGGCGCATCGTATGCTGCCAAGCCTTTTTAACGACTTGGGTCAAGCTCGGTAATTTTTCGCCACCATGGTCTTGCCAAGTTCAACTCCCCACTGGTCAAACGCGGGAATGTTCCAAATCGCTGCCTGGGTAAAGACTTTATGTTCGTAGACCGCTAGAAGTTGCCCGAGGCTAAAGCCAGTAAGGTCTTTTGTAAGAAGTAAATGGTTGGAGGGCCTGTTACCTGGGTACGTCCGGTGGGGCGTAAGCTGCCGAATGCGCTCAGGCGAAAAGTTCTCCTCTTGCATGGCCTGAACCGTCTCTTCTGTGTCACGCCCCTCTGAAAGCGAGCGCCTTTGAGCCTGCAGGTTCTCTTCCACAATGCTTAGATTGCGAACTGCATGACTAATGTCGGGGCCTTTTGATCTCACTGCAATGAAGTCCACAGGTACAACATCGGTGCCTTGATGCAACATTTGAAAGTAGGCATGTTGACCATCTAAGCCTAGTCCGCCCCAAATCACGGGGGATGTTTCTACTTTTGAAGGCTTACCATTCACCTGTGTGCGCTTGCCGTTAGACTCCATTTCAAGCTGTTGAAGAAATGCCGGCAAAAGTCGAAGCCGCCAGTCGTAACAGACAACTGCGTGGCTCGTGTAGCCCAAAAAATTTCGGTTCCAAATGCCAAACAGGGCAAGCCAATAGGCCATATTTCCTTCGCTGGGAGCTGTTTGAAAGTGCTTATCTATTAAGGCGGCGCCTTCAAGCATTTCTTTAAAGCTCTGCCGCCCGCAATGCAGGGCTATAGGTAGGCCGATGGCGGACCAGACCGAGGTGCGGCCACCCACCCAGTCCCAAAATAAGAAGGTCTTATTCTCGTCAAAACCGTGTGCTTTGGCTCGAGCAGGCTGAGCCGTCACAGCAACGAACTGTTGCATAAGCTTGTCCCGAGGAACGCCTTGACCAAGGAGCCAGGCTTTCGCCGTCTCTAAAAGGGCCATAGTCTCTTGTGTTGAGAAGCTCTTCGACTGCACGATGAAAAGCGTTCGGAACGGATCCACGCGTTGAAGGACGTCTTGAATCGCCCAAGGATCGGGGCTTGATAAGAATTCGACGGGAAAGCGCTTGTCTGCGCCTGGGCTCAGAGCAGCGCAGGCCATTCGCGGACCGAGGTCGGACCCACCTATCCCTAAATTAACGGCGTGGCTAAAACCTTGACCCAGATGATTCAGCATCTCGCCCTGTCGTACAGATTCCGCAAAGCCAAGAAAACGTTCTCGTTGTTCTTGAATAGCCTTGGCAATTGCGTCGCCCCAGGGCTGGTTATCCTTCGCATTCGCACGAAGAGCCATGTGTAAAACGGGGCGTTGTTCGGTTAGGTTGATGGCCTGGCCAAGAATCATCTGCTGCAAAAGGCTCGATACACCTGCCTCGTCAATAAGCCTTGCAAGTCGCCCGCGTATGAGCTCGTTTGTCCTTTGCAGGGAACAATCAAGCACAAGCTCGTCAGCCTGAACTATGAAAGGCGAGGCATGTCGAAGCCCCGGCGCGGATCCGGACTGCTCTTTAAGACTTTGCCAAGAGGGTAGGCTGGTAGGGCAGGGCATAGGCGCTTTCGTTGGTCTGTCAGCCTCCCATTCTAAAACGTCAGCAGGTCATTGCTCGGTGCATCACAAGAACAGCATGTTTTGCCTTGCGGGTCGAGAGGTCTGCAATTTGATGCTGGCAGGAGAAGCCATTGGCAACAATAACAGCGTCTTTGGGGGCAGCGTTCACTGCCGGAACAAGACTGGCCAGTGCCATAGCCTTAGAAACCGTCTGATGGTTCACGTCGTAACCGAAGCTGCCCGCCATGCCGCAGCAACTCGACTCAATTAGTTTTACCTCGGCCCCAAGGCTTCGCAGTGCCTCAAGGGTGGGGCTCATTGCACCAAGCGCCTTCTGATGGCAATGCCCATGAACGTAGATCGTTTGCCCGTGGAGTGCATGACCTTTTTGAATACCGCCTTTCGTGAGCTCCTTAATCCACCATTCCTCAAAGAGCATGGCCTGCTTCGAAAGATGCTCGGCCTTATGCCCAAGCTGCATGACCAGCCACTCGTCACGAAGGCTCAAAATGCAGGAGGGTTCGAGCCCAACGATGGGTACACCGCGAGAAATAGCAGGCTCGAGCTCGGAAAGACACTGCAGTGCCATGGCGCGTGCTTCATCAACCTGACCTACGGAAAGGGCGGTACGGCCACAACACAGCGGGGACTTTGCTGCTGCACCGGAGAGCGCCACTTTGTAGCCTAAGTGGGTCGCCAGCTCGTAGGCGGCAACCAAGGTCTCGGGCGCATAAGCATCATTAAAGGTGTCGGCCCATAAGACCAAGTCGCAGTCTTGAAGCGGGCTACTTACAAGTTTTTTGCTCTTGGATCGAAAACCTTGTGACTGCCAAATGGGTAAAGGCCGGCTAGAAGAAACACCCAGTAGCTTCTCGGTCACGAAGGCTAGGCCGGGAAACCAGTTTCGGGCGTTGAGTAAAAATGTCAGGCCAGGAATCTTTCGAACAAGTCCCGAGAGCTTTGGAAGATCAGCAATTAGCTTTTGTTGCAGTGTGAAGCCTTTCTCGCGGCCAGTCTGATAAAGCACTTCAATTTTCATCTTGGCCATGTCGACGCCTGTAGGACATTCGCGCTTACAACCCTTACAGCCCACGCACAAGTCCAGAGCGTCGCGAACTACCTTCGAAGTGATGCCACCTGCAATTTGTCCACTGCTTGCAAGGCGCAAGATGTTTGCACGACCTCGTACCGAATGTTCTTCCGTACGAGTGACTCGATAGCTCGGGCACATGGTTCCAGCATCGAACTTGCGGCAGTGTCCGTTGTTGTTACACATCTCAACCGCCTTTGCGAAGCCGAGGCTAGGGTCATGACCCGTACCTGGAGCACTGACCTTAATTCCGAAGCTACCCGGGTCGCCTTTCACCGAGGGGTCGTTACGCACGTTCCAAGATGACCAGTCGAATACAGGCTTAAGGGGCTGTGTTGCGTAGCTGGGGGGAAACCGAAAAAGCGTCTGGTCGTCCATGCGGGTTGTTCGCACGATTTTCCCGGGGTTGAGTCGGCCCGACGGATCAAAGGCGTCCTTAACATCTTCGAATGCCTTTGTAATTCTTGGCCCAAACTGCCACTCCACCCATTCGCTGCGCACGAGTCCGTCGCCATGCTCACCCGAAAACGCCCCTTTAAAACGTCGGACCCATTCCGAGGCCTCTTGCGCAATGGCACGCATCTTGGCGGCACCGTCGCGTCGCATATCCAGAATGGGTCGTACATGCAAAGTACCCACCGACGCGTGGGCGTACCAAGTGCCTTGGGTGCCATGCTTAGCAAAAATTTCAGTAAGTCTTGCCGTGTATTCAGCAAGATGCTCAAGAGGTACGGCACAGTCCTCAATAAAAGACACCGGCTTGCCATCGCCCCTAAGCGACATCATGATGTTAAGACCTGCCTTACGAACTTCCCATAGAGCAGACTGCCGAGCAGGCTCAGTGAATTTCACGGTGGCTTTCGGTAAGCCATGGTCGCTCATCAAAACATCCAGGGCATCAAGCTGCTGGCTTAATTGATTTTTATCGTCGCCCGCAAACTCTACGAGTAACAAGGCATCGGTCTCCTGACCATTGACGTTAACAAGCACATCGGCAATCACCGGGGCAAAAACGGGGTTTGCGCGGCAAAGCTCAATCATTGTTCGGTCAACCAGTTCCACAGCCACCGGCTTGAGCTTCACAATTTCTTTGGTGAGCTCCATCGAGGTTTGAAAGTTAGGGAAGTTCACCACCCCTAAAAGCTTGTGCGCAGGTAGTCTAGATAGTTTGAGATGGACGGACTCAAAGGTGGCAAGCGTACCCTCGGAACCCACCAAAAGATGCGCCAGATTCAGGCTGCCGTCTTCGGTATAAGGCCTCTCACTTTGGGGGAAGAAGATATCAAGGTTGTAGCCACCAACCCGTCGCATGACTTTGGGCCATACGTTCTTGATGTCGTCCTTAACACCCTCGGAAATTTGAAACAATCGTGAGATCAAGTCTGACAACCGGCGACTCGAAAGTTGCATCTCGCCCTTGTCGCCGAACCGTCCGAAGTAGGCGCGGGTGCCATCATCAAGAATGGCGTCAATTCCTAGAACATTGTGAACCATATTCCCGTAATGCAAAGATCGCGAGCCACACGAGTTATTCCCCGTCATTCCGCCAAGCGTGCATTGGGCCGCTGTTGAAACGTCTACTGGAAACCACAGCCCTTTCGGTTTGAGTTGAGCATTTAAATGGTCAAGCACCAAGCCGGGCTGAACCACCGCCGTCTGCTTGTCGGTGTCAAGTCGCACAAGCGAGCGTAGGTACTTGCTTGTATCAATGACAAGGGCCTCGCCAACGGTCTGGCCACACTGTGACGTTCCCCCTCCTCGCGGCAGTAAGGCCACACCTTCGTCACGCGCAATATCAAGAGCAACTCGAAGGTCAAAGTCGGACCGCGGAACAACGACACCCAATGGCATGATCTGGTAAATGGAAGCGTCCGTGCTGTAGCGTCCCCGAGAGGCTTCGTCGAAGTAAATGTCTCCCCGAACCTCACGTTTAAGACGCTTGGCGAAGCGGGACTGCGACCATTGTGCCGACGCCTGGGGGTTCATTAGTGTTTTTGGGAGTTGAGGTGCGTTCATTTCAATTGTCCTTACCATGCTCGTCTTTAAGAAGGCCGACAACAATGTCTGATTTAGCCTTAAGGTGAGCCACTAAAAGTTCGGCAAGCTTGTTGCCGTCTCGCTTAAGAAGCGCCTTCGCAATCTGGGCATGCTCGCGCACGGCCTTGTCCCATTTTGATTGGTTCAGGTTGGAGCGGAAACGCAGTGCCTGAAGCCGCGAATTGATCGTTAGGTAGGTCTCTTTCAAAACAGGGTTATGGGCCGCCTCTGCAATAAGTGCATGAATTTCTGAATTCAGGCTGTAGTAACGCGTAAGATTTTTCCGCTCGTGAGCCGACTCCAGATCTATCTGGAGTTTCTGAATTTTCTGAAGCTGCGCAGGCGTTGCCCTTTGAGCAGCTAATAAGCCCGAGAGTCCCTCAAGGGACGCAATCACCTCGAAGGTTTGAACCACCTCATCAATCGACATAACAGGAACAACAGCCCCCTTGTTCGGTAGAATATGAATGAGGTTTTCACCTGCCAGAACCTTGAAAGCTTCTCGCATGGGGGTTCTTGAGACTCCCATTTGTTCGCAAAGCGCGCGTTCGCTTAACCGAGAGCCAGGCGCTATCTTTCCCTCCACAATAGCCGCACGAAGCCGGTTAACAACGGCCTGATGAAGCCCCTCGCGTTTAATGGGAATAATTTCGGACAGTGGATCACGCATTGGTATACATCATACAATTCTAAGGATTACTGTGAACCACCTCTGCCGCCCTTTGCCCTTCAAATAAGGGTTTATCCCATTTGACGGCTCAGGTCCCGATCAACATAGTGGATGGAAGACTTGTATACCGTATACCATCCACGGTGTTCTACTTAATTGAAGGAATTCCTTATGCAGCGCGATTTTCCTCAGGCCATCAACCCCAGAGTTGGCCTTAACCGAACGGGACAAGGTAGGCATTTCCTTCAAATTCCCGGGCCCAGTAATGTTCCAGACCGCGTTCTTAGGTCCATCGATTTTCCAACTATCGACCACCGCGGCCCAGAGTTTCAGCAGTTCGGGCTCAAGTTGCTCAAGGCCATTCGTCCCGTCTTTGGGACATGCAACCCTGTTGTGATCTTTCCGTCCTCAGGTACTGGTGCCTGGGAGGCGGCTTTAGTGAACGTTCTGAATCCTGGTGACCATGTCCTTATGTATGAGGCGGGTCATTTCGCTGCAGTATGGAGGCGTTTGGCAGATCGAATGGGTCTTATGACCGAGGTCATAGAGGGCGATTGGCGACAGGGCGTCGACGTGAACCGAATTGAAGAGCGGCTTCGTCAAGATACCTTACATTCCATTAAAGCCGTATGCGTTGTTCATAACGAGACTTCCACCGGGCTTACCGCGGACATACCAGCGGTAAGGGCCGCGCTCGATAACGCAAAGCACCCGGCGCTACTTCTGGTTGACACTATCTCCTCTTTAGGTTCTGTCGATTTCCAGCACGATGCATGGGGTGTCGATGTAACTGTGGCTGGCTCACAAAAAGGCCTCATGCTGCCCCCTGGTATTGCTTTTAACGCGGTCAGTGAAAAGGCCATTCAGGCAAGTCGTGTCGCCACCATACCCAAGTCGTACTGGGCATGGGATGATATTCTTGTCGCCAACGAGAAAGGTTTTTGGCCAAGTACGCCTTCCACGAATTTACTCTATGGGCTGGCCGAGGCGCTCGACATGCTCTACGAAGAGGGTCTCGATAATGTTTTCAATCGCCACATTCGTCATGCCAAGGCAACTCGGGCCGCGGTCGAGGCCTGGGGGCTCGAGGTGCTCTGTCAGAACCCCAAGGGCTATAGCCCAGTTCTTACGGCGGTAGTCATGCCGAAGAAGCCTGACGGCAGTTACTACGACGCCGATGCATTCCGGCGCACAGCACTTGAGCGGTTCAACATGTCTTTAGGAACAGGCCTCTCGAAGTTGGCGGGCTGGGTGTTCCGAATTGGTCACCTGGGCGACTTCAATGACCTGTCTTTGCTTGGTACGCTAGGTGGTGTCGAGATGGCACTTCAAGTCAATGGAGTTCCCATCAAAGAAGGAGGTGTTCAGGCTGCTATGAAGATCTTAGTGAAACCCAGCTAGTAGTTTGGTGTATGGTTTCGGGGCGATATCAACACGGTTTTACTCATTACAAGGAGACATCTATGCGATCAACTCACGCTTCACGTCGAACCATTCTTGCGGGCGCTGCAGCCGCTGTAAGTCTTGGCCTTGCGGGCCTAGGTACAGTCCACGCCCAAACCGAAATTAAGTTCGGTCACGTTGGTAACCCGGGTTCGCTGTTCGAGGCCTCCGCCAACGAGTTCGCACGTATTGCAAATGCCAAGCTTGGTAACAAAGCAAAGGTGGTTGTCTACGGTTCAAGCCAGTTGGGTGGTGACAAGGAAATGGTGCAGAAGCTGAAGCTCGGGACTCTCGATTTTGCGTTGCCCTCTTCGGTGATGACCTCCGAGGTCGACCTGTTCGGCCTTTTCGACATGCCCTACTTGGTTGCGAACCGTGACCATATGAAGCGCATTGAGAAAGAGGTTGTTCGACCCACTCTTCTCCCATTGGCAGAGCAAAAAGGCCTAAAGGTTCTTAGCGTCTGGGAGAACGGTTATCGCCACATTACCAATAACAAGCGTCCCATCGTCAAGCCGGAAGATCTCAAAGGGGTTAAGCTTCGCACCCCAAAAGGTAAGTGGCGCGTAAAGATGTTCCAGGCCTACGGGGCGAACCCCACGCCCATGTCGTTCTCGGAGGTTTTCACTGCCTTGCAAACTGGTGTAATGGACGGTCAAGAGAACCCCTTAACGCAAATTTACTCGGGTAAGTTCCAAGAGGTTCAAAAGTATCTTTCGATGTCTGGCCACGTCTACACACCGGCGTTTCCTACAGCCAGCGTGAAGCGTTTTAATAGTTACCCCTCAGATGTTCAAAAGGCTCTTACTGAGGCTGCTATCGAGACGCAAGACTTTGTTTATAAAACAGCCGTAAGAATGGAAAAGGAGCTTCTCGACAAGATAAAAGCAGCAGGCACGCAAGTGAATGAAGTGGATAGCAAAGCCTTTGTTACCGCAAGCAAGGCCATCTATGAAGAGTTCGGCCAAGACGTCAAGGGTGCGAACGATCTTATTAGTAAAGCCCAAGCGTTGCGCTAGTCCAGTTCTGGCATAGGTGATAAGCGTGTTAACTTCCTCGCAGTTGCAGAGCCATGATCAGCCCCAGCAGGGCTGGTCATGGCGGTCCTTATACGCACGCACGCTCGAATGGCTCGTCTTGGTTCTCATGATTGTTCTGTTTGTCGAAGTGACGCTGGGAATTGTTTTCCGGGCAATCGGGCAGTCACTTTCTTGGTACGACGAGGTTGCGTCAGTTCTCTTGGCCTGGCTGACGTTTTATGGATCCGCATTGGCCTCGTTTAAACGCGCCCATATTGGCTGCCCCGAGCTTGTCGATAGTTTCCAGCCCGCGCTGCGTCGGATCTTTACAGTTATTGCGCAACTTCTTGTTATTGGCTTTTTTGGGCTGCTTGCTTACGTTGGATTTCAAATCATGCCGATTTTGGCCACCGACTTCATGACCAGTCTGCCTGATGTTCCTATGAGTCTGGTTCAGTCGGTTATCCCAATTTCAGCCTGTCTTATTCTGGTTTCAGAGCTTGACGAGTTGTTTTGTCTCTTGACGGGTCGGCCGTGTAAAACCCTTTCTGGGCATTAACTTTTCTTAGGCGGTAGGCAACATGGCGACGATGTTGATCCTCTTCGGGGTTGTTTTAGCACTGGTTCTTATTGACGTACCCATTGCCGTTGCCTTGGGTATTGTTGCAACAGCGGCCATGGTGTTCACCCAAGGCTTCGACAGTCTTCCTAACCTGCCCATCATTACATTTAACGGCGCGACGAAGTTTCCCTTGTTAGCCATCCCTTTATTCATTTTGGCGGGCGCCATCATGAATTCATCGGGTATTTCTCAACGTCTTATTAACCTTGCCTCAGCACTTTTTGGCTGGATACGTGGAGGTCTTGCCCACGTCAACATTGGTGTTTCCCTTTTCTTTGCTGAAATCTCGGGTTCTGCTGTGGCAGACGTCGCGGCCTTAGGATCTGTTCTTATTCCTGAAATGAAGAAGAAGGGCTACCCTGCCCCGATGGCAGCCGCGGTGACATCATCCTCCGCCTCATTAGCGATTATTATCCCTCCTTCGATCCCCATGATTCTCTATGCCGTCATGGCAGAGACCTCGGTGGTACAGCTTTTTGTTGCAGGAATTATCCCCGGCATTTTGGGCGGCGTGGGCTTAATGACTATGTCTTACTACCTTGCGAAGCGTTACAACCTTCCCCGAGAAGACCGCTTTTCTGGTCGCCGTGTTCTCATTGCCTTTAAAGAAGCCTCATGGGCCCTTTTGCTGCCCATGATTATTCTTGGGGGAATATTTGGTGGTGTCGTTACCGCCACCGAAGGTGCTGCACTCGCGGTCATTGCAGCGCTCTTCGTGGGTATTGTGATTTACCGAGAACTCAACTGGTCCCATCTTAAGGCCTCCATTATGGAGGGCGGTCTTCAGACGGCTGTCGTGATGCTCATGGTTGCAACAAGTGCCTTGCTAGGTAGTGTGCTCACTGAGCTTAACGCGCCTCAACAAATGGCTCAGTCAGTTGCCGATTTCACAAAAAACCCCTTGGTAGTCCTTCTGCTTCTTAATATTCTGTTTTTGTTTCTTGGCGTTTTTCTGCATTCGGCCGCAGCAATCATTCTTGTGGTTCCTATTGTTATGCCGCTTGTGAACCTTGTTGGAATCGACCCTGTGCACTTCGGCATTATCGTTACGCTTAACCTTGCCATTGGCCAGCAGACGCCTCCCGTTGCAAGTGTTCTCATGGTTTCAAGCTCTATTGCCAAATGCAGTGTCTGGGAAGTGACGCGAACAAATATTTACTTCATTGCTGTGTTGCTTACCGTTTTACTTCTTGTCACCTACGTACCGGTTACTGGCATGGGCTTGGTTGAACTTTTTTATCGTTAAGTTAGGTGTAACAGGGTATGTCTGGGCTGCTTCTTGAAGATCGATCGGGTGATGTTGTAACGCTTACCCTAAACCGACCTGAGAAATTGAATGCCATGACCAAGCCGCTGTGGATGGCACTTGGTCAGGTTGTAAGTCGCGTCTCCAAAGATAATTCGGTTCGGTGCCTCATTCTTCGTGGTTCAGGCGAGAAATCGTTTTCGCCTGGCAATGACATTGCTGAGTTTGCATCCGAGCGCTCGAACAAAGAGCAGGCCATTGCTTATGGAAAGGTCATGCACCAAACGGTTCAAGCCCTTTCCGACTGCCCTCATCCCATCATTGCTCAGATTCACGGGATTTGCGTGGGTGGCGGTATGGAGATTGCCTCTCTTGCGGATATTCGGATCTGCGGGAAATCAAGCCGGTTTGGCGCGCCCATTAAGAATCTTGGACTGGTCATGGCCTACGATGAAATGGCGCCTCTTGCCCGATTGGTTGGGCCTTCGAAGGCCCTTGAGATTCTCCTAGAGGGACGAATCTTTGGAGCAGAGGAAGCACTCCAAATGGGGTTTGTCTCGCGTGTTGTTGATGACGACTGTGTTGCCGCCGAATCTGCCGCTGCAGCAGAGCGAGTCGCCACAGGCGCGCCCTTGGTTGCCCGCTGGCACAAAAAGTTTGCGCGTAGGCTTCTTAATTCCTCGTCCTTAACAGCCTCCGAGCGTGATGAGTGCTTTGATTGTTTCGATACCCAGGATTTTCGTATTGGTGTTGAGGCCTTTCTGTCAAAGCAGCAAGCGAAGTTTGTTGGTCGATAGTGCAAGAAGGCAATTAGTTAACAAGGCAGCTTGTAATATGAGTTCTTCTAAATCCTCAAGCCGCACTGGCCCTCTTCACGGTATTAAAGTTTTAGAGCTTGCTCAAATTATGGCCGGCCCCACCTGCGGGATGATGCTTGCAGACATGGGGGCCGACGTTATTAAGGTAGAGAAGCTACCCGGTGGTGATGACTCGAGAGGCTATAGAGAGCCATTGCTTAACGGGGTGTCGGCTCCGTTTTTGATTTTAAATAGAAACAAGCGAGGCATTGCTTTAAATCTTAAACTTGACTCCGCCAAGACGGTTTTAAAGCGCATGGTTGCCGGAAGCGATGTGCTTACCGAGAACTATCGTAAGGGAACACTAGAGAAGTTGGGTCTCGGTTATGACGTGCTTTCTAAAATTAATCCACGCCTCATTTACTGCGCGGTGTCTGGTTATGGCCGCACGGGCCCCATGGCCGATGCTCCAGGCTTTGACCTCATTGCCCAGGGGTTCTCTGGCCTCATGAGTTTCACCGGTCACCCGAACATGCCGCCCGTGAAAACGGGAAACTCCATTGCCGATATCAATGCTGGCATTTTGGCTGCGGTGGGTGTCTGTGCGGCGCTTGTTGAGCGAGCCCAAACAGGCAAAGGCCAGGTCGTTGAAACCTCGCTTATGGAGGCAGCCATTCAGCAAACCTACTGGCAGGCTGCGGTCTTTTTTGCAACCGGGGTATCAGCCACCCCCCTTGGCTCCTCCCACCCTTTAACAGCACCTTACCAGGCATTCGCCTGTTCGGACGGCTATATCAATATTGGTGGGGCCAATCAGGCAAATTGGGAGCGCATTGCCGATGCGCTTGGGCACTCCGAATGGAAGGCAGATCAACGTTTTAAGGCCAATACCGATCGTATGGCCAACCTTGATGCGCTGGTCCATGAAATTGAGTCGGTGACCCGCTCCCAAACTATTGCGCATTGGCAGGGCGTATTCGATGCAGCAGGTGTTCCTGCAGGCCCGGTGCACACGCTCAAACAAGCTTTAACCCACGAGCAAACACTCGCACGCGGTATGGTCGTGACATCTCAGCATGAAAAGGCTGGTAATGTTAAGGGTATTGGCCACCCAATTAAGTTCTCCAATCACTCTCCCGTTCACCAGTCCAGCCCGCCGCCTATGCTTAGCGAACACGCCTTCGATGTTCTTTCGGAGTTTCATTATTCCAAGGCTGAAATTGACGCGCTCATTTCTGAGGGCGCGGTGGCTTCCCCAGACGCAGACCACTAGTTTTTGATTATCTTACTATGACCCCTCCACAACCTAGAAGTGCGGCCGTGGTTATCGTGGGCTCTGGTCTCGCAGGGCTTGCCGTAGCCCTCGAGCTTGCGTCTACTCATCGAGTTTTGGTTTTGGCTAAACGCTCCTTGGCCGAATCGGCAACTGCCTGGGCACAGGGTGGAGTTGTTGGCGTAATTGATGAACTCGATAATATCGAGGCTCACGTTGCAGACACCCTTGAGGCAGGCGCTGGTCTTGTTTCGGAGTCTGTGGCCCGAGAAATTGCTAATCACAGCGCAGACGCTATTCAGTGGCTTATCGATCAGCAAGTTCCTTTTACTGAAGATCCGCAAGGTCCCAAAGGGTTGCATCTCGTTCGCGAGGGCGGTCACAGTCATAGACGTATTGCGCATGCCGCCGATGCAACGGGTAAAGCTATTCAGGACGCGGTGTTGGCTAAGGCGCGTGAACATCCGAACATCACCCTGCTTGAAAACCATCTGGCACTCGATCTTATACTTAATAAACACCTGTCAGGCTCTTCTGGCCTGGCGGACGGACGTCTAGATAAAATATGTTTCGGAGTTTATGCACTTAACCTTTCAACAGGGGGTGTCGAGGCCATGGCGGCCTCCGCCGTCGTTCTTGCCACTGGTGGGGCGGGTAAGGTTTATCGATACACAAGCAATCCAGAGACAGCAACGGGTGATGGCATAGCCATGGCATGGCGGGCAGGGTGTCGGGTTGCGAATATGGAGTTCATTCAGTTTCACCCAACCTGTCTTTATCATCCCCAAGAGCGCACCTTCTTAATTACCGAGGCTTTACGAGGAGAGGGTGCCCTACTCGAGCTACCCGATGGCACGAGGTTCATGTCTAACCATGATGCCCGAGCCGAACTTGCCCCACGTGACATTGTCGCTCGGGCCATCGATTTTGAAATGAAGCGGCATGGCCTTGACTTCGTTCACCTCAATGCAAGCCATCTTGGCGAGGCCTTTCTTAAAGAGCATTTTCCAACCATTCACAGCAGGTGCCTTGCACTTGGAATCGACATTTCCCGGCAACCCATTCCGGTGGTTCCTGCGGCGCATTACACCTGTGGCGGGGTTGTTACGGACATGTCCGGACGCGCGGATCTCTCCAATCTTTTCGCAGTAGGCGAGTGTGCCTGCACAGGTCTTCATGGTGCCAACCGACTTGCAAGTAATTCTTTGTTGGAGTGCGTCGTTGTCGGACGCCAAGCAGCCAAGGCCATCGCAGCCCTAGGAGCGGTCAAGCCAGCCGCAGTCAGGCCTTGGGACGAAAGCATGGTTGAGGATGCGGACGAAGCCGTGGTTATTGCCCATAACTGGGATGAGCTTCGGCTTCTTATGTGGAATTACGTTGGCATTGTGCGAACCGATAGGCGGCTTGAGCGCGCGCTTAGTCGTATTAAGCTTCTGCAGGACGAGGTGCAAGACTACTATGCAAACTTCAAAGTCAGTAGGGATTTGCTTGAGCTACGTAACCTGCTTGATTGTGCACAACTCATTGTTGAAAGTGC
>JAYNLI010000027.1:0-17792 GCA_038111655.1 Bordetella sp. | reverse complement strand
CCTCTTTAAAGTCCCCAATGTCCGGAACCTTGATCTCAATCTGTGCCATTGGCTTACCTTCCTTTAACGAGATGGCTTAAAGAACCATTGCAGGGTTCGACCGCTCAGTGTTAATACCGTATTTCTTAATTGCAGTGTCAACGGTCTTCGCATCCAAGGCCCCGTCTTGCATTAGGCTGTAAAGCGCAGCAATAGCAACATAGCGACGATCGATCTCGAAGAATTCACGAAGCTTGGCACGGGTATCTGATCGACCAAAGCCATCGGTACCCAGCACCGTATAACGACGCCCCTCGGGAATGAACGGACGAATCTGATCGGCAAAGGTCTTCATGTAGTCGGTGGCCGCAACCACGGGGCCTTCATGACCTTTTAGCTGCCGGGTCACGAACGCTTCGCGGAGCTTCTCGGTAGGATGCAAAAGGTTGTGGCGCTGAGCATCAAGACCTTCACGCCTCAGTTCGTTAAAGCTTGGGCAGCTCCAAATATCGCTGGCAATACCGAAGTCCGCTGCAAGCAGATCGGCTGCAGCCATGACCTCGCGAAGAATGGTGCCACTACCCAGCAGTTGAACACGTTGCTTGGCCTTCTTATCACCAACGGTTTTTAACAGATACATGCCCTTAAGAATCTGCTCTTCCGTTCCCTTGATAAGACCGGGATGCTCGTAGTTCTCGTTCATTAGGGTGAGGTAGAAGAAGACATCTTCTTGGTGCTCGACCATACGCTTTAAGCCGCTATGAATAATGACGGCAACCTCGTGACTAAACGTAGGGTCATAGGACACACAATTGGGAATGGCCGATGCAAACAACTGACTGTGTCCGTCCTCGTGTTGCAGGCCTTCGCCATTGAGTGTGGTACGACCCGCGGTGCCGCCAAGTAAAAAACCACGTGCGCGCATGTCGCCCGCCGCCCAGGCTAGGTCGCCCACGCGCTGAAGACCAAACATCGAGTAATAAATAAAGAAGGGAATCATTATCCGGTTATTGGTGGAATACGACGTAGCCGCCGCAATCCAGGAGCTCATACCACCCGCCTCGTTAATACCTTCTTGAAGAATCTGACCTTTAATGTCTTCGCGGTAATACATCACCTGATCGCGATCCACGGGCTCGTACTTCTGGCCCTCGACCGAATAAATTCCAATTTGTCGGAACAGACCCTCCATCCCGAAGGTACGCGCCTCATCCACCAAAATTGGCACGACCCGTGGGCCAAGCGACTTGTCTCGCAAGAGTTGAGTAAGGCAACGCACATAAGCCTGCGTGGTAGAAATTTCACGGCCCTCTGCGGTGGGCTCAAGCACCGGGCCGAACATATCAAGACCAGGAACCAACAAGGCTTCTTCGGACTTCACCCGACGCGACGGCAGATAGCCACCCAAGGATTTACGACGCTCATGCATGTAATTCAATTCCGGTGCATCGTCCGCAGGCTTGAGAAACGGAATACTTGGCAGTTGCTCGTCCGAGATTGGAATACCAAACCGGTCACGAAATTCTTTAATGGCCGCGTCATCAAGCTTTTTAGTATTGTGAGCCGTGTTACGGCCCTCGGCGACCTTGCCCATACCAAAACCCTTAATGGTCTTCACCAAAATAACGGTCGGCTGACCCTTATGCCTAGACGCCACCGAGAAGGCCGAGTATATCTTGTGTGGGTCGTGGCCTCCTCGGTTTAAACGCCAGATGTCGTCGTCGGACATATTTGCTACACGTTGAAGAAGCTTGGGATGTTTGCCAAAGAAATGTTTACGAACATAGGCGCCGTCGTTGGCTTTGTAGTTCTGATACTCCCCATCCACCGTGTCCATCATGACTTTTTTTAAGATACCGTCATGATCCATAGCCAGCAGAGAATCCCAATAGCCACCCCAGATAACTTTAATGACATTCCAGCCGGCACCTCGGAAGTCGCTTTCAAGCTCCTGAATAATTTTTCCGTTGCCACGCACAGGACCATCAAGACGCTGCAGGTTACAGTTCACTACCATGACTAAATTGTCGAGTTTTTCACGAGAGGCCATCCCAATGGCCCCCATGGACTCGGGCTCATCCATCTCACCATCGCCACAAAAGGCCCAGACTTTTCTCTCGGCCGTATCAGCGATACCGCGTGCATGCAAGTACTTAAGGAAACGCGCCTGATAAATTGCCATTATGGGACCAAGCCCCATGGAGACTGTGGGGAACTGCCAGAAGTCCGGCATGAGCTGCGGGTGGGGATAACTGGATAAGCCCTGGCCATCCACCTCGCGACGAAAGTTATTTAAATGATCTTCGGTAAGGCGGCCTTCTAAAAAAGCACGGGCATAAATGCCGGGACTGGAATGCCCCTGAATGAAAAGAAGGTCCTGACCCTGAGGATGGTCCGGCCCCTTCCAAAAGTGGTTAAAGCCAATACCCAGCATGTTGGCAAGTGAGGCAAAGCTGGAGAGATGGCCGCCAAGATCGCCATCGTACCGATTCGCACGCACCACCATAGCCATGGCATTCCAACGCATCCAAGAGCGAAGTCGCTCCTCGTATTCCAGGTTCCCAGGGCAGTGTTCCTCCCGCGCGAGAGGAATGGTGTTGACGTAGGCCGTATTCGCTGAGAAGGGAATGAAACCACCTGCACGACGGGTTTCATCAATGAGCGTTTCAACAAGAAACTGTGCTCGTTCCGGACCCTCGCGAGCAATAACCGCATCAAGGGCTTCACGCCACTCGATGGTCTCCTGGGGATCGCTGTCTGCGGCGGTGTGGACCTGCTGACTGACATGAGGAGGAAGCGTGGACATAGAAAAGTCTCCTTTAGCAATGCTCTGATTGTCCGAGGCTTCTTAGCAACAAGCAAGCTAATTTTCGCGATGCGGCATAAGATTTCATATTAAGAAATATAATCCAGGCCTTTTCAAAAGCCCGTTACACTGTCTTTCATGAAAGACTGGCTGCTAAGCCTCCTTCGCCCAGGCCGGCTGCGCGCTGAACAGGAACTATTGCGCGAAATTGCCTTTCGACGCGCTATGGAAGACTCCATGCCCACGGGCATGCGCACGATCGACCCTAATGGCCGAATCACCTACGTCAACCCTGCCTTTTGTCGGATTGTCGGCTTACCCCAAGAGGCCTTAGTGGGGGCCGAGCCACCCTACCCTTATTGGCCCCCCGAGGAGCGACGTCAGCTCGAGGTTAATTTAAAGAGGCTACTTGGGGGCGATATCAGACGAGTCAATACGCTGGTCAATGTCATGCACAGTGATAGACGAAGATTGGTTTGTCGAATGTACACGTCACCATTACGCGGCCCCGATGGGCTCCAGGCAGGATGGATGACATCCATTACGGACATCACAGAAGCCATCAAAACTCGAGAAGATTTATCACAAGCTCAAGAGCGATTTATTACAGTTTTACAATCACTAGATGCTGCTGTATCAGTCGCACCGCCTGCGCCGGAGAATGAACTGCTTTTTGCGAACGAGGCCTATCGCAAATGGTTTGGGGATTCACTGGAAACAGGCCATCGACTTTTAAGTGCCGCCCACCGTTCCCCCTGGGCCGACGGTCGCGAGTTTTTCAATAATGCCGTTCAGCGCTGGTTTGATGTTCGCAGCAGAAGTATTCAGTGGGTCGACGGCAGGCTTGTTCAGCTTGTGGTGGCAACCGATATTACCCAAAGGCATATTGCTGAAGAGAATCAGCGGCTTCAATACGAACGACTCGAACAAACCTCACGCCTTATTAACATGGGCGAGATGGCCTCCTCGCTTGCCCATGAGCTGAATCAACCTTTAACAGCCATTTCAAACTACACCATGGGGGCGGCTGCTCGAATTCGTGCTGCCGCCCAGCGAGGCGAGAGTCTCTCTTGTGAAGAACTGGAAAGCATGCTGGTAAAAACGGCTAAACAAGCCGAGCGCGCGGGCCAGGTTATTCGACGTATTCGTAGTTTTGTGAAACGAAGCGACCCCATTCGCAAGTTTGTCGACCCAGCCGTTATCGTGGCCGACACGCTTGGCCTTGCCGAGATTGATGCTCAGTCCTTAGGTGTTTCAATAAAGGAATTTGTTACCCCCGACTTGCCCGCCATTAACGTCGACCCCATCCTGATTGAACAGGTGCTTATGAACCTTGTTAAGAACGGCATGGACTCGATGAAGGAAAGCCCGCGAAAAGAATTGGAGCTTACAGTCGCCATTCGTGAAGACCAGATTGTCTTTTCAGTGCTTGACCACGGCAAGGGCATGACGCCCGAGGTAAGAAAGCATATATTCGACTCCTTCTACACCACGAAGTCAGAAGGCATGGGCATGGGACTTAACATATGTCGGTCTATCATTGAGTCTCATCAAGGTAGGCTTTGGTTTGAAGACAACCCCAAAGGCGGCTGCCTGTTTCAGTTCAGCCTACCCCTTGAAGCTGTGCCCGAAAGCGAACGACTGCATGTCATGGAGAAAAAATAATGATTGAGATGGTTTATGTAGTAGACGATGACGAGGCCGTTCGTGATTCTTTGCGCTGGCTTTTAGAGGCCAATGGCTTTCGCGTGAAATCTCTTGAAAGTGCTGAGCGCTTTTTAGCAAGCCTGCCAAAGCTCTCCAACCAAATGGCCTGCCTCATTCTTGATGTTCGAATGCCAGGAATGACAGGCACCGAGCTGCATGAAGAGTTACTAGAGCGCGGCTACAAAATCCCTCTTATTTTTATAACAGGCCATGGCAATGTGCCAATGGCTGTGGACAGCATGAAGAAGGGTGCGGTCGACTTCTTAGAGAAACCCTTTAACGATGAACAACTCTGCGCGCTGGTTGCGAAGGCATTTCAGCAGCTGCGAGATGACGAAGAAAGAATGCTTGGGACGAAACGCGCGAAGGAACTGCTTACCCGGCTTACCCCCCGAGAACAGCAAGTGCTCGAGCGAATTGTTTCTGGTCGACTAAATAAGCAAATTGCCGACGATCTCAACATCAGTATCAAAACGGTTGAAGCTCATCGCGCCAATATCATGGACAAGATTGAGGCAAGAACCATGGCTGACCTAATGAAAACGGCACTTGCCGCAGGCGAGGGCACCGCACTACCGGGCGGCAGTGATACACTATAGAGCTTGATTTAACTCGCTTAACTTGCTTTCTACGGACCGCGCGCCCGTAGCTCAGTTGGATAGAGTACCTGGCTACGAACCAGGGGGTCGTGGGTTCGAATCCTGCCGGGCGCGCCATTTTAAAAGTACCTTTTTGTAAATTGATGCGGCTCTAGGAACTAGCGTTTTAAACCCTTCAATAAGATGTGCAATCCGTCGTTTACAAGACCTCACTCTTACCAGAACGGCACGTCTAAAGACCTAATAAGCGATCGGAATCGATTGCGACCTGAGCCCCACGAGGCATTTTTTATCACTTCTTATATTTCTAAAAATCTTTTTTGAAATTTCTTTTTACAGACCTCGATGGCACTTTTCTTGGTGGGACCAGGCTGGACCAAGAGCGTCTAATTAAAACCCTTCAATCGGCGGGTATAGGGCTTGTTTATGTGTCGGGACGCGGACATGAACGCATCTTCCCGGCCATCGACTCCAAGGAACTCATGCGACCAAGCGCTGTGATCGGCGATGTTGGCACAAGCCTTTGGAACGGTAACGGAGAAACATTCAGCCGCGACTACGAGGTACTTATGCAGTCCCACTGGAAAGATGGACACCGCCTTTTACGTGACGAGCTTAAGACGTTTTTAAGCGAAGGGTTAAACGAGCAGCCCATTTTTGGCCCTTATCGATACAGCCTTTATTACACGGACGCGACAATCGCTGAACGTGCAGGTCAATGCATAGAGCGCCTTGGGTTCGATAGCCTTCTGTCCGATAACCAATATCTTGATGCCCTACCCAAGGGCGTCAACAAGGGCTTTGCGGTTCAGTGGCTTATGAATCATTGGGGGCTTACCGCTAAACAGGTTTTAGTGGCAGGAGACACATTGAACGATCTGGCAATGCTAAGGCTACCCATCCCAGCCGTGGTGGTTGCCAACTCTGAGCCAGCACTTAAACAGGCACTGCAAAACCATTGCGAGAATCCAAAGCTTATGTTCGTTCGTGAGGCCGGCGCAGCAGGTATTCATGCGGCGCTTGAGCAACTTGGATGGATATAGAAACCACAAAGGAAACCGAAAGCCATGACAGGATCCACTAAATTTGTGCTGGTATATCACCGGCAACCCTTCGAAGAGTACGAGGAGGACGGCGAGATTCGGCTGCGACCCCACCGCAGTCCGAATGGCATTATTCCTAGCCTAAAAGGTTTCTGCGCAAGCCTTCCAGACCCATCCGAGGCGGTATGGTTGGCCTGGAGCCATGTCGATGCCGTGGAGCAAGCAGGTAGCATTCTTGGAGAGGCCATTGTGGAAGCTCAAAAAGAAACTCCACTTCGAGTGGTTCGCATGGGCCTAACACGCGAGCATGTGGAAGCTTTCTACCACGTTACCTCGAAAGCAGCGCTCTGGCCCATCTTGCATGGCTTCCCCGGTCGATTTGATTATGATGCTGCCGACTGGGAGGCGTTTCGAGAAGTCAATGCGCTCTTTGCTAAGGCGGTCTGCGAGACGGCCGCACTGGGCGCTACCGTCTGGGTTCACGACTACAACCTTTGGCTTGTGCCTGGACTTATAAAAGCGCAAAGACGCGATTTGGCTGTGAGCTTCTTTCACCACACCCCATTCCCTCCTACCGACATCTTCGGCATTCTGCCCTGGCGAGAGGAAATTCTGGAAAGTCTTTTGCAATGCCATCGTGTTGGCTTTCACGTGCCACGCTATGCCGATAACTTCGCCAATTGCGCCGAATCCTTCTGCCGAGCCAAATCGCTTCGTCGACAGTTTGTGGGTAGAGAGCTTGCCCAGGTGGGTAGTGTTTTACACCAGGCGTCTTATACAAGTGTTCTTCGTTACAAAGACAATCTCTGCCATCTTGACGCTGTACCCATTGGTATTGATACCGCGCTTATTCAACGAACCTTGAAAAAGAAGGCTTCTCAGCAGAGAGTGGCGGAGATTCGGCGCGAACTTAATGTTGAGAAGATGATCTTTTCGGTGGGAAGGGTCGATTACACAAAGGGCACTTGCGAAATGCTTGACGCCTTCGAGAGGCTTCTGGAACGCGAGCCCCAATGGCACGGCCGAATTAAGCTATGCCTCACAAGCGTTGCACCCTCTCGTGGCATGAATGTCTACGAAGATATTCAAGATGATATTGAGCGCAGAGTGGGACGCATTAACGGACACTATTCCAAGCTCTCATGGAGCCCTATTCTTTTATTCACGCAGCCCATTGACTTTGAAACCTTGGTGTCGTGGTACTGCGCGGCGGATATCTGCTTTATTACTCCCTTACGCGATGGGCTAAACCTTGTTGCCAAAGAATTTGTCACTTGTCAGTCAGGACGCGCAGGTGTACTTCTGCTTTCGGAATTCACAGGCGCTGTAATCGAACTCGACGAAGCCATTCATGTCAACCCGTACTCCAGCCGAAGTCTCGATCGAGGGCTTTCGAAAGCGCTGGTCATGCCACGCGAAGAGGCCATACAACGACTGCAAGCGATGGAAAAAAGGCTTCAGCGCTACAACATACGTCACTGGACTCGCAAAATGATGCAACTGCTTCGACCTGGAGACCAAAAAGACGTCCAGACTCTAGACCATGGTCTGGCCTTATAAAGTGCGCGTCATAGGCGCGGGAATTGCTGGTTTAAGTTTTGCGGTAGCACTCATCCGCAAGGCCAAATCGTGCGGGCTGAAGGAAATCACTTCTGCGCATCTGCAAATTGACGAGGCAGACCCCGGCCCGTCCACCGAAGGCGCAGGTATTCAGCTAGGACCTAATGTCGTTCGACTTCTTGAAAACGACTTGGGTCTTCAAGACCCCCTTAAGAGTCTCGGCTTTGCCCCCAAAGGTATTCGTCTTTGCAGCTTAAAAACAGCCAAGCAACTTGCACGCCTACCCCTGCAAGACTTCCAGCAACGTTACGGCGCTGGCTACCTTACTATTCATCGCGCCGCTTTGCATTCTGCGCTTCTTAATAAGCTTCATGAAAGCGGACACAAAGTGAACTGGTCTCGCTCTTTTGAAGGCGCGAAAGATTCTGGACAAGCCCAGGCTTCAAGCCTCGAACTCGGCATTGACTGCTCAACCTTCGAACAAGACCGAATGAAAGAGTCACTTCTACTTGTAGGGGCCGATGGAAGACAGAGCACATGCAGAAAACTTTTTAACGAAAACACCGAGCACACTTCCTATGTACAGGGCTTTAGTCGTGAACCCTTTTACACGGGCCAAGTTGCCCTTCGAAGCCTGCTGACCTCTCTTGATCACGTGCCTCGCGAACAGCGCGAAGACGTAACCGTCTGGGTTGGCCCTAGGCATCATCTAGTGGGTTATCCTGTATTTATGCCGACTCACAACGGTATGTGTCTTCTCTATAACTTAGTAGGATTCATTGAGATACCGAAAACCAATAACGGCATTAACGCTGAAGCTGCCTTGAAGATGGGGGGGTGGTCGTCTCTCGCAAGCAAGGAAGAGGCTGGTCGCCTGCTCTCTGCGCTTCACCCTAGCCTTTACTGGATTAAAGAATCTGCTCAGGCGTGGTCAAGCTGGCCACTCTGGGCAAGCCCTGTCATTCAATCGCCGGATAATCACTACAAAAGGCATGTCTTTTTGATAGGCGACGCAGCTCATGCCATGCGACCGCATCAGGCGCAAGGTTCCGCCATGGCCGTTGAAGACGCCTGCTCCTTGGCTAGACATCTAACCTCAAGTACTGGAAGCCTTCATGAACGTTGCCTAAGGGCCGCAGAGGAGCGCTGGGCGCGTAATGCCCGCGTTCAGCGTCAATCATTTCGTAATGGCAGAATTTTTCAGTTCACGGGGCCCATGGCATGGCTTCGGGACCGCGCCCTTCAGCTCACAGGAAGCAAGCTTATGGATCAACCCTGGCTATTTCGCAGCCCACGAATTCCGTAACACAACCACCTAGTCATAAAAGACCGCTACACTGCAAAACCAAAGCAAGCTAACATTTTCATTTTGTGAGAAACCAACGCTATGACTGAAAGCCTGACGCCCTCTCATTTAGAACTTAACCTTCTTCAAAAGGTTGTGAGTGAACATGGGCTTGAGGCGGGTCTTGAGTCACTTTGTCTCGGCCTATCAACCCTATTCCATTGTCAGGTGCGCGTTGCTGTCATTGAACCCGATGGTCAAGTTGAGACACCCCCGGCCGGCAGTCAGACCGAGTGGCTTGAAGTACAGGGCCACTCTTACGGGTTTTTTATTATTCGAGATGGGCCTTTGTCGCCTAACGAACGGGAACGTGTCCGCATTCTTATCGATATTTCCGAGCGCTGGCTTAATGCCGTGGCCGAAATCAAGCGTCTTGAGGACGAGCTAAGTCAAACCAGTCGTGTCGACCCCCTCACTCGTCTTGCCAACCGTCGCCACTTTGAAGAATCCTTGCGACAGTCCATTGCATGTTCATCCCGGTCGGGCCAGATGCTTGCCTGCATGCACGTTGATCTTATTGGCTTTAAGAAAGTGAATGAGGCCTTAGGAGAAGAAATTGGAGATGAGCTGCTCTTTGCACTTTCCGAAAGTATGCAAAGACTTGTTGGCGCCGATAATGTGGTTGGACGCATTGCTGCGGATGAGTTTTTGGTCTTGCTGAATAATGTTGCTACCCCTGATCAGATCGCCGATATCGTCGAACAATTCCAAACTGTGCTTTCCACACCCCCGATTCCCACTGAATTGTGGAAAGGAGCTCGAATAGGTATTTCAATATTCCCTCTCGACGGTCAAACCGAAGCCAATTTGATTGCTACTGCAGGAATAGCACTGCAATCAATTAAATTGAGTCAAGAATCCGTTCACGCTTACTACCACGAACTCCCAGAAGACCAACGTAGATCAAATTTTTAGACTGTCTGACGATCGGGAGCTCGTAATAGCTGCTCCTTGGCGTTGGTGACATCCATATCACGCGGAAGTGGAACATCGTTCTTTACCGCAAGTACCTCAGCCATGACACTCACCGCAATTTCTGCGGGCGTTTTACTGGCTATGTAAATGCCAATAGGCCCTCGAAGCCTAGCCACGGCATCTTGCGTTTGATCAAAATGCTCAACAAGCCTTTCGCGGCGCTGGCGACTATTGCGTCGAGACCCAATCGCTCCAACATAAAAGGCCTCTGTTTCAAGGGCCTCAAGTAATGCCAAATCGTCAAGCTTCGGATCGTGGGTTAGCGCAAGTACACAACTACGGCGATCAAGACGAAACGCCTTCACCACATCATCGGGCCAATCGTATAAGATGGTGACATTGGGCACAGACCACGAGGTTCGATACTCTTGGCGCGGATCGCATACGGTCACAGCAAAGCCACAAAAATTGGCCATAGTTGCCAAATATTCCGAGAGTTGCCCTGCACCAATAATCAACATACGGAACTGTGGGCCGAAAGTATTAACCAGATGCGTCTCGGTTAGCCGGATTCGACTCGGTCGTTCAGCGACGTCCAATGTCACAGCACCTGTAGTCAATAACGTTCGACGCTGTACAAGACTCCCCTTCGCTAGAGCGTCGAGAAGCAACTCAAGCTGACTTAGTTCGGGGTTAAACTCAATTAATAGCTCTAAGGTTCCACCACATGGAAGACCGAAACGATGCGCCTCGTCAGCGGTGACGCCGTAGGCTAAACGCCTTGGCGGCCCGCCTGGAAACTCACCTGCGCGAGACTTCGAGAACTGACGAATAAGATCGTCTTCGATGCATCCTCCCGAGACCGAGCCCACAACGGCGCCGTCTTCTGAGAGCGCCATAATGGAGCCCTCGGGTCGTGGAGAACTTCCCCAGGTACGAATCACTGTCGCAAGCAAAGCCTGACGACCAGCGGCCCGCCAATCTCTGAGTGTCTGCAAAACAATAACGTCGAGATTCTCCATGCATCTATCTCGCTTTCTAAGACGCTACTTACAATGAACCTTGGGTGGAATTGACAAGGCTTAAATTTACGAGGCCGGAGTAAAGATAATGACCAAACCTGCTGCAACGGCAGCAACAACGTACCCGGCCCAGCGCGGTAAATTCATGAAGTCGCCTTGGGTAGAGCCGCCAGCTGTTTCACTACCCTGATCACCCGCACCGGCTCCTGCAGAAGTCCCCTCACCACTTGCCTGCTGCAAACGTTCCGCAAGCTTGGCCTCGAACCGCTTAAAAAAGTCTTCAGCCAATGACTTGGCAGCAACATCAACAAGTCGCTCGCCCACCTGGGCAAGCTTTCCTCCCACCTGAGACTCCACCTGATACTGAAGCTCCACACCCTGGTCGTTCGGAACGAGCTGAACTTTGGAGCTTCCCTTACCAAACTCTGAAACGCCGCCTTGGGCCTCGAAATGAATCACGTAAGAGCTTGGTGGCACGACTTCATCAAGCGTCACCGTGCCAGTGAACTTGGCGAAAACAGGGCCGATACGAATGGAGACCCTCATGACGTACTGGAAGTCGGTTACCGCCTCAAACTTATCGCAGCCCGCAATACAAGCCTTGAGCATCTCGGGGTCGTTAAGGGCCAGCCAGGCCTGCTCCGGCGTTGCAGCAAGCTGACGTGTGCCGTTCATCTGCATCGAGAGTTTCTCCCAAATAGTTGTTCAACAGCCCGCGAAAAAACCTCGAGACTCTCGAGGTTATGCGCGGCTATCATGGAATCGCTAAAGCGTGCCAGAGTGGAGGCACCCGCGGCAAGAGGTTGATAACCCGAATACCGCAAGAGTGGGTTTAGCCATAAGAGACGGCCCGCCACCGAGCGAAGCCAACGAAGTCCAAAGTTCAGGTTCTCGGGCTCCCCGGTGTCCAGCCCATCGGTAATGACAAGAACAAGACTGCGCCGACCAAGAAAAGCACTTCGGTGATGGGAACGAAGGTCTTGCAGGCTCGCTGCCATTCGCGTTCCACCTGCATAGTCTGGAATTGCTTGAGCGGCCTGAAGAAGCATGAGGTCGGTATCGGGCTGCCGAAAGACCTTTGATAAGGGCGTCAGGCGACTTCCGAAAGCAAAGACCTTAGGCTTGGTGCTATAAGTTGCGGCATGTAGGAAAGACAGGATCATTCGCGCATAACGTTCCATCGAGCCCGAAATATCCACCAGTATCACCAAAGGCATTGGCCGATGCTTAGGCTTTTGAAAGCCTAGATTCAGCATTTCTCCAAAACTGCGCTGAGCCTTACGGGCGGTTTCACGCCAGTCGGTTTGACGACCTCGTGGAGCTGCACCTTGACGACGGCTTTTGAAACGCGGCAAGCAAAGCGGAATTCGGCGAGCAAGCTGCTGGACCTTACGAGCCTCGGAGGCGGAGAGCTGCTCGAAATCGGCTTGGCGCAGCCTGTCGATCTCGCTCGTGGTCATGGCCATGTCGATCTCGAAAGACTGCTCCTTTTGCTCGGACTTGGCCAAGGAGGGCTTGATGGACGGTGTGCGCAGTGCCTCTTGACTTCGAGGTCGTCGTAAAGGGCGTTCGCCCGCCTTGTTTGTTTGCGGAAACTGCGCCATAAGCTGCTTCGCCATCTCGGGATCTCGAAAAACCGCATCAAAGAGTTCGTAGAAAACTAAACGGTCATCAGGACGGCTAACCAGAACGGTCTCAAGCGCTGCGCAAACCTGCTCTCGCTCGCCGATATCAACAAAACCAAGGGCCCGTTGAGCCAGGGCAATCCGTTGGCTGTCAATAGGAAGGCCCGCTCGCCGCAAGGTACGACAAAAGCCAAAGAGGTTATCGGCAAGCTTGTTTTGCAGAGCATCCCCGAGCGCCATAGAAAAAACCTTTATGCCGCTTTTGCAGGTGTTAAGAGCTCATCAATAAGCGGTTGCAAGGCCACGATGTCGTCGCGCTGCTTGAATAGGACGCCCGCCGTGGACTCTATAATTTCAGGGTCGAGCCGTAAGGCATTTAAAGCCACAAGCGCCTTGGCCCAGTCAACAGATTCCGCAATGCCAGGGGCCCGGGCAAAGGCATTGCTATAGGGCGATAAGCGCAATCGAGCCACGAAGTCCGACACCTGTTGCGCCAACTGCTCGCTGGCTTCAGGCACCTGACTTTTTACAATCTCAAGCTCGCGATCACGCTCAGGAAAATCCATCCAGTGGAAAAGACAACGCCGCTTGACTGCATCGTTAAGATCTCGAGTGCGGTTACTGGTTAGTAAACTGACGGGCGGACAGCTTGCTTGAACTATCCCAAGTTCAGGAATTGAGACTTGATACTCACCAAGGTACTCGAGAAGAAAAGCCTCAAAAGGTTCATCAGCCCTGTCAAGCTCATCGATCAGAAGTACAACACCAGGTGCTTGTGAACGCAAAGCTCTCAGTAACGGGCGTTCAATGAGGTAGGCTTCCGAATACAACTCACGCTCAAGTGTGTCGGGAGACATGTGTTGCTCACTCAATCTTAAATGTAGCATCTGAGCAGCATGATTCCATTCGTACAGGGCGTCGCGAGAATCCAGGCCGTCGTAACACTGCAGCCGCACAAGCTCTCGACCTAAAAACAGGCTCACTGCTTTAGCAAGCTCCGTCTTGCCAACACCCGGGTCACCTTCAAGCAATAAAGGTCGGCCCAAACGAACGGCAAGGTGTATAGCCGTTGCAAGTCTGAGGTCTGCGAAGTACCCCACAGATCGCAAAGCCTCAACCCACTGAGGGGCTGAGGCTGGAATTGCCTTTGTCATGCCAAGGTCTGCTCGACTGCCCTTTGCATTTGAACTGTAATTAAGGCGGCCCGATAGTCAGCCGAGGTATGAATGTCTCCACTAAGCTTACTGGCATCAATGGCCACCGACTGCCCGTTAACAACAAGTTGAACCGGCATAACTTTCCCCCAAAAAGTGAGTTAATTTCTTCGCTAATCCTAAATTGCAGGCAAGGGGGTCACAATGGGGAGAACCCTTGGCATAACCCTAGTTTTTTAGTTGGGGATATCGCTATGAAATACAGATGCGCTTAGAGGCATTTAAAAACAGAGGGTTAAAACGACTGACTGACACCCAAAGCCCTGAGGCTATTTCGCATCTCCAGTTGAAGTATCACCATTTCAAAGGCACGCCGAACCCTTGCTGGCTGATGGTCCAGCATGTTTTGAAGATCTTTCGCAAGGTATTGCATACAAACCGAATCTTCAATAGCCCGAGCAGACAGATTGCGGGCTCCATAATTAAAAACTGCCTGCTCTCCGAAGGTACAGCCCTGCTCGACGATGGCGACTTGCTTGTCCGCTTTGGAGTCAAAAAGCTGAATGCGCCCAGACTTCACCAAATAAAAGGCATCAGCATCGTCGCCCTGCAAAAACAGAAGTTCGCCCTTTTGATAGCTTCTTTCGGTCATTTATGGGTTGACGGCCTCAATCGCGCCGGGTCGTTAAAACGGTTTTCCAAAATACGCTCTAAAGTCACTCGAAATAGTCCCTTTATACCGACGTTAACCGATTCCAAATCAGCTAAGAGCTCTGACAAAAGGAGTGTTTTAGCACGGACCTGTGAAATAGCACGCAGGTTATATAAATGTGGCAGGCCTGCCAAACCTTCGGCGAGTCCCACCACTGAGCCTGGACCAAGCTTACACGGCTGTTCACTAACCTCCCACAGGGCCTCACCCTCAAGAATGAGAAGGGCTTGAATGGCTGGCTTTTTAGCCTCGAAGATAAGTTCGTCTTGCGCAAAGATGCTAGACCGAAGGTCACCTGTATACATAAGGCTTAAAAACTTACGCTCTTCACTATTAAGGCCCTTGTGCTGAGCATAAGTATGCATATCCATAGTGCCCATGTCTGAACCAATTGGCGTGGAGAACCGATCTAGGTTTAACTGATAGGCCAAGGGAACTTGGAATTCACTCATAGACTGAATTGTAGAGGGAAAAGGGGAGTAGGCTTAAAATCCCTCAACAATTACTAAACAACCATCGGCGTTATCAAGCCGCCCCTGAATAATGGCCTGATAGGCAAGAGAGTAGTACCAATCTTGCGCGGCTTTGACACTTGGAAATTCAATGACCACATTGCGAGGCCCTTTGGGCTGACCGTCCATGGTGGTGGCTTCCCCGCCACGCACAATAAATCGCCCACCAAAGGCTTCGAGAGTGTCAGGCACCTGCTTGGCATAGGCAAAGTAGCCCTCTTGGTTGACCACTGACATTTGGGCAACGACGTAACCTTTTGACATTTGTTAACTCTTTTTACTAAATATTAAGAATGGCTCCACCATCGATGCGATGCATAGAGCCGGTAATGTAACTTGCCCGCTCAGACGCCAAAAAGGCCACAAAGTCTCCATACTCTTCGGGCTTTCCGTAGCGGCCCATTGGAATACTGGCCTTCGATTTCTTCTCAACTTCTTCAAGGCTAATACCTTCACGACCTGCCCTGGCGTTATCAAGAAACGCTATTCGATCCGTGTAGACCCGACCGGGCAGAACCATATTCACCGTTATACCTTTTGCAGCAACCTCGTTGGCGAGGGTTTTCGACCAACCGACTAAGGCGCTACGCAAGGTATTCGACATCGCCAAGTTGGGAATAGGAAGAATAACGCCCGAGGAGGCATTCGTAATGACGCGCCCCCAACCCTGTTCGAGCATGCCAGGAAGAACGGCGTCAGTAAGACGAATAAGAGAGAGCACCATGTTTTGAAACTGTGCCTGCCAGGCGTCTGTCGCTTGACCGTGCGCAGTTCCGGGCGCAGGACCCCCACCATTGTTAAAAAGAATTTGAATGGGCCCCCCAAGTTGACTTGCTGTCTGAGCCGCTTTTGTCTCGATTTGATCGAGCTGGCTAAGGTCCCAGATCAAAGCGCTTGCCTTTCCACCGGCAGCCGTTATCTCAGAAACTGCATCGTCAAGCTTTTCCTGAGTTCGTCCAGCCACAACAACGTGGGCACCTTCCGAAGCAAGAGAAAGAGCAACAGCCCTTCCAAGGCCTCCACCTCCACCCATAACCAGGGCTCGCTTATTATTTAACCTAAAGTCCATCAGATATCTCCTTATCCTTTTCTTTGACGTTAACTCTTGATTCGTCTCACTTTTACTCAAACGAACAGCTTGATGGTGCCTGTGAGCCTGGGAGCAGGACTCTCAGGAGGTATAGCCTTTAACTCTATCGGAATTCCCTTGCCTTATTTGCTAGGTAGTCTGTGTGCCTGTGCATTACTAAGCCTAAATGGCTGGTGTGCGCAACTACCGAGGTTGGGGCTGCGCTTTGGTCAAATGACTATTGGCCTTGCCCTTGGGCTTTACTTTACAGCAGATGTTATTGGGGCTTTGGTTGGTATTCTAGGCTGGATTCTTTTTTCCGGTGTTCTAAGCCTATTGCTCAGCTTCGCTGGCGCCTTATTTCTTCAGCACCGAACTGGACTGGACGCGAATACCTGCTTTTTTTCTGCCGTTATTGGCGGGGCAAGCGACATGGCAAACCAGGCTGCTCATGCCGGGGGGCGGGGCGATCTTGTTGCTCTTGCACATACCATTCGTGTGTCGATGGTAGTAAGTATTGCTCCGTTTCTTGCAATCACATTTTCCGAGTTCGGCCTGAACCGCTCAAATAGCCTCGCCATTCTAACCACCCACTCTCTCGACGCAACTGCAACCCTCCAACTTCTTTTGGCAGGAATAACCACAGCATTATTAGCCCAACGTGTTCGCCTTCCGAACCCTTGGGTTCTAGGACCGATTCTTGCCGGGGGGTTTTTTGCCTTAATGATTCAAGAAGGGCAGCTGAGCAGCTTACTGCTTAACTTGGGGCAGGTTTTACTGGGCTGGAATCTTGGTCAGCGGTTTTCAATGAGCGCCATACAACAAGCACCCATCTTGTCATTGAATGTGGCTTTTCTTACCCTTGCCTATGGACTTCTAGGTTTAGGCATGGCGCTTCTCGCTCACTGGGGTGCAGGGCTTGGTTGGGCGAGCAGCTTTATAGCGACCACACCGGGTGGCATTGCCGAGATGGCCTTAACAGCAAAACTTTTGGGCCTTGAATCTCCCGCAGTCACAGCCTTCCACGTTGTTCGGCTTGTTATTGTTGTAATTAGCAGCCAGTACCTGATTTCGCTTTGTCTAAAACAGGGCTGGCTGGTTCATAACCCAAAGGAAATAGGAAAAAATGGCGAACAGCCAAGCCCTTAGCCTCAACCCAAAAGAGCTTATTGAACTCAAAGCAAAACCTCCCGGCAAGGACCCTTACGACTTCTACCCTTACGACTTCTTTTGGTCGCTCATTTTTCACAAAAGAAGCAGGCCGAAAAACACGGCTCAGTAATAAAGGTGCAGCACGCAATTCTCCACCTAGAATATCGTTACGCGGGCAAGACCTTCTACCAACACGAAGGAGCTAGACCTAGCCCTTAAGGTCGGCGATTCCCTGGCGCATCATGGTGACGTCGCTTCCCGCCGCAACCATTGAAAACCCTTTTTTAAACAAGTCAGAGCTTGAAACACCCGCAAATGGAATGGTGCCCACTGGCATGTCTGCCTTCTTGCAGGTCTGTGCGATGTCATCCATGACTTTCCAGAATTGTTCTTGATCGGCAGGCGCCTCAAGCTGCATATTGGCCGAAAGGTCAGAGGGGCCGATGAACACAAGGTCAACCAATGGCTCAGAAACAATGTCAGATAGAACCTTGATGGACTGCGAAGACTCCACCTGCACCGATACAAAAACCTCGTCGTTGCTACGGTTGCGGTAGTTGGACTCAAGGCCGTACTGCGAACCACGAATCAT
>JAYNLI010000026.1:0-17954 GCA_038111655.1 Bordetella sp. | reverse complement strand
ACCAATTTTTTCAATGGTGCGCTTAAAGCGCCGCATGGCGGCCTCGAAAGGCTCGTTTTCTTTGACTCGAACGACTGGCATAAAAATTAGTTTTGAGTTGTATAAAAAGTAGAATCGGTGATTATGTCGAAGCCTCGTGAGCAAAGCAAGCAAAGATGCGAATTTTAGGTATAGAAACCTCCTGCGATGAAACGGGCTTGGCTCTACTGGAGCTTCTCCCGGAACGGGCACCGACCGCGAACAAAGGCTGTCGGGCTAGGCTTCTTGGTCAGGCGCTGCACTCGCAGACCGAGATGCATGAATGCTACGGTGGCGTGGTTCCCGAGCTTGCCTCACGCGATCACATGGTGCGTATCCTTCCTTTGCTTGAAGAATGCCTGCGCCAAGCCCAGATGGCGCTTAAAGACATTGACGGCGTTGCAGTCACCCAGGGGCCTGGCCTGGCCGGCGCCTTGTGGGTGGGCACTAGCTTCGCTCATGGGCTTGGTTTGGCCCTAGGAAAACCCATTTATCCCATTCACCACCTTGAGGGTCATTTGTTGTCGCCTCTTTTGCATTTTGTCCAAGAGACTGGGGCGTCGCAGATACAAGGCGGACAAGAGATAAAGGCTATCGGACCAAGCTTCCCATTCATTGCCCTTCTCGTCTCGGGTGGGCACACTCAGTTTCTCGAGGTTACCGACGTTGGACACTACAAACTGCTAGGCGAAACCATCGATGATGCGGCGGGCGAAGCTTTCGATAAATCGGCGCAGTTGCTTGGGCTCGGCTACCCTGGGGGCCCCGCCATTGCGAAACTTGCTGAAAATGGCGCTGCTGGGCGCTTTCGGTTGCCACGTCCTCTCTTAAGAAAACAAGGTCTTGACCTAAGTTTTGCTGGTCTCAAGACCGCTGTCTTAACCCAGGTTCAGAAACTTGGGGGCACGCAGGCTCTGCTGGCTGCCGATGCTCAGAATCCAGGGGTGCGGGCTGACCTGGCCGCCGAGGTTCAAGCGGCTATTGTCGGGCTCCTTTGCGAAAAGTCCATGGCGGCACTGGATCAGACCGGCCATTCTCAGTTGGTTGTCTCGGGGGGTGTCAGCGCGAACAAGGATATGCGTCAAAAACTGACAGAGGCCGCGAACAAGCGAGGGGCAAAGGTCTTCTTCCCACCACCCTCGCTTTGCACAGACAACGGGGTCATGATTGCCTGGGCTGCCGGGCTTCGCCTGCTTTCAGGCCTTCAAAAAGCTTCGCCCGAGGAACTTTTCAAGGGAACGGACCCGTTCGAAACCCCAACGACCGGTCATCATCCTTTAGCCATGCAGATTCGACCACGCTGGCCCTTAGAGGATCTTTATTGAGCTCTTACTCGCCTGCACCCTTATCACCGAAAATCGGCTTTTCTTTTCCCTGAACAAGGTCTTGGAAGTTACGTCGATGTCGCGCAAGAAGAAGAAGGCTCATGGCAACAATCGCCCACCAGACAGGATCTGAAAAAGTAAGAGTAAGGTCGGATGCTTCAGGATTTTGAAGGAGGGAGCCATAAGCCAGTCCCGTAAGTGGCAAAAGAGGTGCTGCCAGGGCAGCGGACAGGGCCGAGAGGGAAGAAATTCGGGTCACCCCAAAAACAACCAACCAGACAACGAGACTGGCAAGACCTAACCAAGGGGACAAACCAAGTAAGACACCCAAGGCCGTTGCCACGCCCTTACCTCCCTTGAATCGAAAAAAGACAGGGAAGAGGTGCCCAAGAAAGACAGCAAAGGCAGCCACGGCAAGCCACTCGTTCGCTTCTTCGAGCGAACCCGCTCCTGGTAGTAAGACACTGTGAAAAACTATAATGGCTAGCCAGCCTTTGGCTACATCGCCGAGAAGCGTGAAGGCGGCCGCGCGCTTATCGCCGGTTCGCAACACATTTGTGGTCCCAGGGTTACCCGAGCCATAGGTTCGTGGATCGTTCAAGCCCCGAAGCCGACTCACCAAAATGGCAAACGACACCGAGCCCAAAAGATACGAGATGAGAAAGGTTGCAGAAAGGCCAGACATGAATGTAATAGTAGCCTTAGCCAGCAAGCTAGGTTCGGTCGGTTTTTAGTGCTTCGGTCTGGACTGCCACCACTGAAAAACCGCTTCTCGAAGCGTCTCAAGATTCATGGCCGATGGGTCAAGACGTTCAACACCATCAAAGCTTCGAAGCCACGTGATTTGGCGCTTTGCGAGCTGGCGACTTGAAGCAAGACCCGAGGCAATAAATGCCGCTTCCGTTTGCTCTCCGGCCAGATAAGCCCAGGCTTGCCGATAGCCCACCGCACGCATGCTTGGATGGTCTGCAGAAAGCCCAGGCCTGGTGCGCAACTGCCTTACTTCCTCAAGAAAGCCCTGATCAAGCATGGTCATAAACCTTTGCTCGATACGGCCATGCAACCAGGCCCGATCCTCGGGCTGCAAGGCCAGAACACGCAGCGGTGAGCCGGTCAGCAGATTGGCCTTAATGCAGTCTTCCTTCGACTGACTCTTTGCAATCCAGTCACTTAGGCTCACACCCGTATACAAAAACACTTCCAGCGCTCTTGAAATGCGCTGTGCATCGTTCGGATTAAGGCGCTGGGCGGTAACGGGGTCATGGGTTCGCAGCTCTGCATGCAAGGCGGGCCATCCCAGAGTGTTGGCCTTCGCCGCAATCTCTTGACGCAGGGCAAGGGGTATGGAGGGAAGGTCATCCAGGCCGTGCATGAGTGCTTTGCAATAAAGCATCGTGCCACCCACCACTAAGGGACGATTGCCGCGGCCACGAATGGCCTGAATAGCACCTTTCGCCTGGCCCAAAAACTGGGCTACCGAAAAGACCTCTTCGGGTTCAAGAATATCAATGACGTGGTGCGGGGTCTGAGCACGCTCGTGTGCTGTTGGCTTGGCCGTGCCAATGTCCATAACCTTATAAATTAAGGCAGAGTCCATGCTTACAATTTCGACGGCTTGATCAGTGTTTGCTCCACTCGCCTTCTGAGCAAGCCAAAGGGCAAGGCTTGACTTACCGGATGCTGTCGGTCCAATAAGACAATCCACCGGTTCGAGATGCGCGTCAGTTGATGACATAAGGCGATGATGAAGTGCAGTGAATGTAGGTCTTGGTTTGCTATCAGCCGGTTTGCTATTGGCCGCGCAAGAAGAAACGGTCCAGTGTTTGAAGATCGAGTTGCACCCAGGTGGGTCGGCCGTGGTTGCACTGATCGGCTCGCTCGGTCTGCTCCATGTCTCGCAAGAGCGCATTCATCTCAGGAATAGAAAGCCTTCGATTGGCACGAACCGACCCATGGCAGGCCATGGTGGCGAGGAGAGCATTACGCTTTTCTTCCACAAGACTTGAAAGCCCGTGTTGTGCAATTTCAGCTAAGGTCTGACGCACTAGGGGTTCGGCCTGGGTCTGAGCCAGGAGAACCGGTAAACCACGAACGGCCATACTCTGATCGGAAAGAGCAGACAAAGAAAAGCCAAGATCTTGCAAAAGACTCTGTTGAGCCTGCAGAGTCTCAAGCTCAAGAGACGATGCCTGAAGCGCCAAAGGCTCGAGCAGTTGTTGCATAGAACCCGACGGCATAGCCTTGAGACGCTCGTAAACAATGCGCTCATGAGCGGCATGTATATCCACGAGAACAAGGCCTTTAGCGTTCTGGGCCAGAATAAAAATGCCGTGCAACTGCGCCAGAGCAAAGCCCAAGGGGTAGTCGGCATCGGCAGCTACGCCCGTTTGCATAGATGTGTCCACACCGAAGGCCGCGGGCGCATTCACCCTCCATGCGGCCGACGATGACAAGATCGAGGCAGAAGGCTCTGAGGCCAGGCCAAGGGGGGGCTGGCTTGGGTAAAGCGGCTGTGAGCGACCGTCATGCGACTGCGAAGAGCTGCCTGAACCCGAACCGGCTGTCTGCCCCACCGCAAGGCTTTGACGGCAAGCCTGAACAACCGCCTGGTAAACCGCTTGGGACTCTCGAAACCGAACCTCGGATTTTGCAGGGTGCACATTAACGTCTACCCGCTCGCTTTCAATATCGATAAACAAAGCGAATCGAGGCTGCCGATCGCCGTGCAACAGATCGGCATAAACCGAGCGCATGGCATGGGCCAGCACGCGATCACGAATAGGACGGCCGTTTACATAAAAGTACTGACGATCCGCAGCGTGCGCAGCATCGGTCGGTCGCTGCATGAAGGCATGAATGGTCATCGGCCCATGGGTCTGACTGTAAGACGCCATGTTAGCCATATCGATATCGAGCAATCGCGCAACACGAGGCGCATGCTCTTGTGCAGGAAGACTTAGAACGAGTTTGTCGTTATGCCGAAATTGCCAGCGCACCTCAGGATGAGCAAGTGCAGCTCGCTGAAAAGCCTCTTTACAGTGATTCAGTTCTGTAGCGACCGTTTTTAAAAAACGGCGCCTTGCCGGAATGGAATGAAAAAGGCCAAGCACCTCCACCATGGTGCCCTGGCCGCCTGCGGCCGGTGCCAACTGCCACCGGCCCGAACGATTCGAGATGCTGCTGGCGTGCGCGGCCTGGGCTGTTCGGCTTGTGATGGTGAGTTCTGCCACAGATCCAACACTTGCTAAAGCCTCGCCGCGAAAACCGTGGCTTCTTACGGCAAGTAGATCATCGAGGCTACGAATTTTGCTGGTGGCATGCTGTTGTACGGCCAGCAGAAGATCGTCAGATTCAATGCCATGCCCGTTGTCACGAACACGAATGGCGCGAATACCGCCCTCCTCAAGGCTTAGTTCAATAAGGTCTGCCTTGGCATCGAGCGCGTTCTCAAGCAGCTCTTTAACCACCGAAGCTGGCCGCTCGACCACCTCGCCTGCGGCAATTTGACTAATAAGGTTTTCAGAAAGTAGGGCAATGCGTGGCATAAGGCTTCAGTGCATTCGTTCAGTGTTTGTTGTGAAGGCTTTCAGGTTTTTGCGTGCGCTTGACCTCAGCTTGCCAAGCTACGCTTCGCAAGGGGTGGGTTCTGAGCCAAATAGGCCTGAATCCCTTTGAAAACAGCCTCCGCGACCTCGCGTTGATAACGGGGGTCACGCAGTTTCTTTTCTTCCTCGGGATTGCTTATGAAGGCTGTCTCAACGAGTATCGAGGGGATATCAGGAGCACGAAGAACGGCGAAATTGGCCTGCTCAACTCGAGGCTTATGAAGCTGGTTTACACGACTAATTTGTGAAAGTACGGCCTCGCCAAGTTTGCGCGAGTCTTTAATTTGCGCAGCCGTTGACATATTTAACAGGGTCTGGGCAACCAGGTCGTCCGCATTACCCACTTCAATACCACCAATAAGATCCGACTCGTTTTCTTTGTTCGCCATGTAACGAGCTGCTGCACTTGAGGCACCACGCTCGGACAAGGCAAAAACGGAGGCGCCTTTTGCGGTTAGTGAAACCCAGGCGTCAGCATGAATTGAAACGAATAAATCGGCCTGAACCTGACGAGCCCGGCGCACACGACGCGCCAGAGGAACAAAGTAATCGCCATCGCGAGTCAGGAAGGCTCGCATGTTGGGTGTCGCATCAATTCGGCGTTTTAGCTCACGCGCAATGCGTAAAACCACATCTTTTTCTTTGGTGCCTCGCCGACCCACTGCACCTGGATCCTCGCCTCCATGGCCTGCATCAAGTGCAATAGTGACAACACGGGGGGGAGAGGCCCGTCGCGACTGCGCAGGGGCTTTTGAATCGGACATGCCCGGCGCCCTTGCTATGAAGCCCGCCTGATCGGGAGGTAAGGCCTTCATGCCACTACCCGACGAAGGCGTTGGAAGAGGGCCCATTGGCTTTTGCCCCTGGATGTCTCGCGACGACTGGGCAGCCTGGGCGGCCTGCTCGATTTGTTCGTACTGCTTTAAAAAAGCAAGTAGCGGGTCAGGCTCAACCAAGGGATAGAGGTCGATGACCAAACGATGACGGTACTGGGCAATCGGTGGCAGGCTAAAAACTTTAGGCCGAATACCGCCCTGCTTTAAATCGAAGACGAGGCGAACAACATTGGCGCTGAACTGACCGACACGAACGCCCTCGATATACGGATCATTGGGCTGAACGGCCGCAAGTAACTCGCGTAATCGCGGATCAAGCACCATGTCTTGGATGTCCACCACCAGCCGTTCCGGCTGTGTGAGTTGAAAGGTCTCGTAGCGAATTCGGGAGGTGTCGTGCTCGATGGCGACCCTTGTGTAATCTGCAGCAGGCCAGATGCGAACCGCCACCAACTCCAGCGCGCGGGCCAATTCAGGCCATGCCGAAAGCCCAAGCGCTGCTGCCGAAAGGCCCATGGGACCGAGTACGGAAGAAGCGCCTAGTGCAAGCACTGGCGATAGCAAAGAGGCCAATGGAAGGGCCAAGAGCCGACGGCGTGATTGAGCCCACGGAAGGCTTGCAGTATCGGATTCGGCTGGCTGAGGAGCCTGTTCGCTCGAGAGTTCTTTCAGGTCTTTCAAGAACGCTGTAAAACTTTGCGCATGGCGATGTTGCGAAAAACAAAACTGCAGGCGCCTTGGACCCTCAGGCTTTTCAAGCGACTCCCAATCTAAAACAACATCAAGGTCCGCCACAGGCAGCCCTTGGGCTTTTTCTGGCCATTCCACCAGACAGATTGAAGCCTCTGCAATGCAGTCGCGCAGCCCTGCACTGCGCCAGGCGATTGGGTCGTCGAGACGATAAAAATCAAGATGGGCCGCCAACTGAGTTGGAGTAATGTCATACGTTTCAGCAACCGAAAAACTGGGGCTTTTGATACGGCCGGTGACACCGAGAGACCGCAGAATGGCGCGAACAAGACTTGTTTTCCCAACACCAAGGGCGCCGTGCAGGTAAACACGCTGCAAGCCGCCCTCTTGCACCAGGCGCGCAAGCACCTGACCAAGTAGGGTCAGGCCTTGCTCGTCCATGGCATTGAACTCCAAGGCCTGCCGGTCGACAATTACATCATGTCCCACGTTAATTCGTCCATTTCAACCCCCCATGCTAACCCGAGCCCGTTGCAAGTTCAGAATGAGCTGCAATCGCTTGGACTGATTGACCTTGGACGGGTTTCGCTTAAAGAGGGGCTTTTGAGCACGGAATTGGAGCGACTGCAGCGCTGGCTTGAGGAAGGACGCCAAGGCGAAATGAGTTACATGAAGCGCCAGCCTGATCATCGGGCCGACCCCAGCCATCTTCTACCCGGCGCCCAGACCGCCCTTGTCGTGGGACTGCCTTATTTGCCCAAGCCGGGGCCTGAATGGCGGGCCGATGAGGAACTGGCGCTGGAGAAGCCCTCTCGTGCGGTTGTCTCGGTCTATGCCCGAGGTCGCGACTACCATAAGGTCTTACGGGGACGCCTTGGGCAACTGGCCGAATTCATGGCGCAGACCTGGCAGCGGCCGGTCTCTGACTTTCGTGCCTGTGTCGACTCGGCGCCCCTTATGGAGGTTGCTTTAGCCGCCAAGGCGCAAAAAGGATGGCAGGGTAAGAACACCCTCTTGCTCACTCGCGATTACGGATCGATGATTTTTCTGGGGGTACTTCTTACCCGCTTGACGGAAGTGGAACTGGCCAAAATACCCCGCATTCAAGAGCAGCCAAAGCAATCAGCCAACGTAAGCCCCATCGGACATTGCGGAAGCTGCGCCGACTGTCTTACGGCCTGCCCCACCCAAGCCTTTGTGGGTCCTTACCAGCTCGATGCAAGGCGCTGCATTTCTTACCTCACCATTGAGCACGAAGGCGATATTGATGAATCCCTCCGACCGCTCATGGGCAACCGCGTCTATGGTTGCGATGATTGTCAGCGCGTCTGCCCATGGAACCGATTTGCCCAAAAGGCAGCCCTGCCTGATTTTGCGGCCCGTCATGGCCTTGATGCAGCGAATCTTTCAAGCCTGTTTGGCTGGACAGAAGAGGAGTTTGAGGCAAGAGGTGCAAACAGTATTGGAGATATTATCGACATCAAGGAAGCGCAATACGACGCATCGGGCATGCACGCTGGCTTCGTAATCTTGCCATTGGCCTGGGCAATGCGCTTGGTCAGCCGCTATCAAACAGTGAGCACAAAACCATTCTTGAGGCCCTTGGTGCGCGGCGTGGTCAATGCAGCCCCATGGTGAACCGGCACATTGACTGGGCACTTGCACAAGACCGTTAATCATAGGCAATGACACCACTCAACGAGCCCATTGAGGCCTTCTGTCACGTCATTTTCCTGGAAGAAGGGCTTTCTGCCAACAGCCTTCAGGCCTATCGACGTGATCTTTATCTGCTTGCTGACTGGGCAGCCGACCCTAGCAATCACTTTGATCAAACCAGTCGCAAGGTCGAGGCCCTGGACGAAGCCGCGTTGCAAAGCTTTCTTGCCGCAAGCTTCCGTCAGGTTCGGCCAGCAACCAGTAACCGCCGGCTATCATGCTTTCGAAGGTTTTTCGGCTGGTTGGTTCTAGAGGGGCGCCGCGCCGACAACCCCACCGCATGCCTCAAGGCTGCTCGCCAAGCCCGGCGACTTCCACTGACAGCCGCCGAAGACCAGGTTGAGGCGCTTTTGGCGGCACCGCTTCAAAAAGACCCAGAGGCAGCCTTAGGGCTTCGAGACAAGGCTATGCTTGAACTTCTGTATGCCACCGGACTGCGTGTCTCGGAGCTGATTGGCCTCAGCCTTTCAAGGCTGAGCCTCACCGAGGGAATTCTTCGAGTGACAGGCAAAGGCAATAAAGACCGGCTCGTGCCCTTTGGCGACGAAGCGGGTCACTGGCTTTCAAATTATCTGAATGGGCCACGCGCCATGATTCTAAAGGGCGGACTGTCCGACAAAGTCTTCGTAACCGAGCGCGGTGAAGCCATGAGCCGCCAGTACTTTTGGATGCTGATTAAACGCTATGCCCTGCAGGCGCGCCTAACCATTCCTTTGTCCCCCCATGCGCTGCGTCATGCCTTCGCAAGTCATCTTTTGAATCACGGCGCAGACTTGCGAGTGGTGCAGATGCTCTTGGGTCACTCGGATATCTCAACAACGCAAATTTATACCCACGTTGCTCAGGCTAGACTTAAAGCTTTACATGCTCAACATCATCCACGGGGCTAGCAAAAGCCCAGCAAGAGGCAACGTTACGCGAACGACTTCACTAGCGAATACGGGTCGCTGCCTCACCAACTTCCTGCCGAGAAATTTCACCAATGGCGTAAACCCTTTCGCCTTCGGCCGTTAGGGTCGCGGCAATCTCCTCGGCTTGATCAGCGGCCACCACCAGCACCATGCCAATGCCTGCATTAAAGACCTTGTGCATTTCATCGGCCTCAATACCGCCTTGGTCTTGTACCCAGCGCATGACTTCCGGCATGGGCCAGGAATTCGCCTTAATGTCAGCTTTCAGACCTTCAGGCAGAACGCGCGGTACATTGCCAACCAAACCGCCGCCTGTAATGTGGGCCATTGCATGAATCGCTGAGCGGTTTTGACGTAAGGCTGAAAGTATTGGTTTCACGTAAATACGGGTGGGTGCCAAAAGCAGGTCTGCAAGCGACTGGGCTTCATCGAGCGACTGGCTTCCAGGGAGTCGAACGGCCGATAGGCTTTCTTCTGAGATATCCCCAAGCGCCTTTTGCAAAACCGCCCGAACCAGGGAGTAACCGTTACTATGAAAACCGTTCGAGGCTAGGCCCAGTAGTCGATCGCCAGACTGAACCTGCTTACCCGTGAGTATCTGAGACTTCTCGACCACGCCCACAGCAAAGCCTGCAAGATCGTACTCACCCTCGGCATACATACCAGGCATTTCGGCGGTTTCGCCACCGATAAGGGCGCAGCCTGCCATCTCGCAACCCTTGGCAATCCCTGCGACGACGCTGGCACCCGTGTTAATGGACAGCCGTCCCGTTGCAAAGTAATCAAGAAAGAAGAGAGGCTCTGCCCCCTGCACAAGAATGTCGTTAACACTCATGCCCACCAGGTCGATCCCTATGGTCTCGTGCCCATTCAGAGCAAAGGCAAGCTTGAGTTTCGTACCAACCCCATCTGTACCCGAGACCAGCACGGGCTCCTTGTAGCCCTTGGGTATTTCAAAAAGTGCGCCAAAGCCACCAATGCCCGCGAGCACCTCTGGTCGCAGCGTGGCTTTCGCTAGAGGCTTTATCCGGTCAACCAGGGCGTCCCCTGCTTCGATATCGACACCGGCTTCTTTATAGCTAAGACCTGTTGATTTGGCGTTCATGGAAATGCACCCGAAAATGCGCATTCTATGGCAGACAACCTTCTTCTCCAGCAACCCCTTGCGCTCATGGCGGCCCCACGCCCCAGGCTTGACCGTGGAGTGACTGGAGCCAATACCGAGGCCTTGCTCTGGCTTGAGCGTTTTTGCCTTGCCAGGCCGGATACGGTTGACCGCACGTGGGGGCCTGACGACACAACCCAAGGCCCTCGCCATGGCTTTGAGGCCACAAGCCTTTACCTCTGGGGTCCTCCTGGGTCGGGCAAAAGTTTTTGGACCCGGGCCTGGGCCGAAGAGGTTTCAAGCTGCCGTTACGTCGACCTTCAAGACAAGGAGGAGGCCCTTGCCTTCATCCAGCTTTTGGAGCAAGCACGCGCACGAACCTGGCTGCTTGATAACCTTCACAAAGCGGCCAGCAGCCAACAACTTGAAGTCGCGCTCTTTAAACTTTTTGTTCGCAGTGCTGAGACCTGTGAGAGGCTGGTGGTAACCGCAGACCGTCCACCCCTGCAAAGCTTGCTCAGTCGCGAAGACCTTCGAACCCGGCTGGGTCAAGGCCTTATTTTTGAACTGCAGGAGCTTTCGGATTCAGAGAAGCTTCAGGCCTTGCGTCACCGAGCCTTTGAACTGGGCTGGATGAACCAGCCTGACCGACCCGACTACGACAGCCTGTTCCGATTCATGCTCGAGCGATTTCCACGAGGGCTTGACCGTCTTACAGCCTTAATGGATGCCGCCGACGCCCGAGCCTTGGCATTGAAGAAACCAGTGGGGCTCAACCTCATTCGAAGCCTTATGGAAGGGCCTATTAAAAATGCCGCTGCCTGAACAATCACAACCTTTGCAAGCACAACCTTTACAACTTGCCCTTTTTGATCTTGATCACACCCTTTTACCTATTGACAGCGATGTCAGTTGGGCTAACGAGCTAGCTCGGCTAGGATTGGTTGACCCACAATGGCATCAACGACGTAACGACGAGTTTTACGAGGACTACAAGGCTGGGGTTCTTGATATTGATGCCTTTCTGGCCTTTCAGCTCGGGGCCCTTGCCGAACATCCTCGGCAGCAACTCGAGGCATGGCGTGAGGACTTTCTTCAACGCGTTATCTTTCCCCAAATTCACGAGTCTGCACTTGCGTTGGTTCGAAGACATCAGGACGAAGGCTGCCTTTGCGCAGTTGTCACCGCAACCAATGACTTCATTACGCGACCCATCGCGAAGGCCTTTGGTATCGATCAGCTTATTGCCACAGAGGTGGAAACCAACACCAATGGGGAGTTCACTGGAAGGCACAAGGGCCTGCCAAGCTTTCGGGAGGGTAAGGTCACGCGAGTGGGTCAATGGCTTGCCCTTCAGGGGCTTGGCCTTGAAGACTTTAAGGCCTCCTGGTTTTACAGCGACTCCATGAATGACCTACCCCTGCTGGCCCAGGTGAGCCATCCCGTCGCAACCAATCCGGATAACCGACTTCGAGCCCATGCCCTGGCTCAGGGCTGGTCAGTTCTTGAGCTCTTCAAATCTCAAGAGGCTTGATACTCTTAGCCTCGTGATTCGAAAACTTCTACGCTCGCTTGCAAGGTTTGCCCCTGGGCATGCCCATGGACGCGGCCATGCCCGCGGGCACGACCCCAAGGTGCACAAGGCCTCGCGCATTGGGATTGACCGCAGGCTTGTCTCCTCGGGTGCTGTTCGCACCGTGGAAGGACTTCAGCAAGCGGGCTATAAGGCCTTTGTTGTTGGGGGTGCCGTTCGCGATTTAATGCTTGGGCTACGGCCCAAAGACTTTGATGTGGCCACCGACGCAACACCTGAAGATGTTCAACGTATCTTTCGGCGCGCACGCATTATTGGAAAACGCTTTCGTCTTGTGCATGTGCTTTTTGGGCCCGAGACTATTGAGGTCTCGACCTTTCGAGCGGCAGCTGGCGATGACCACGAAACCGACGCCCATGGCCGTGTCTTGCGCGATAACACCTTTGGTGAGCAGCACGAAGATGCCGCTCGTCGTGATCTCAGTATCAATGCCCTTTACTACGACCCTTTAAGCGACACCGTCTTGGACTATCACCACGGAGTCAAGGACCTTAAGACTCGTCGTATCCGAATCATTGGGCAACCCGATCGTCGCTACAGGGAAGACCCCGTTCGAATGCTTCGGGTGGTGCGATTTGCAGCGAAGCTCCAGTTTGACCTTGAGTCCAAAACCACCGAGCCCATTGCAGACCTTGCGGACCTTATTAAGAACGTCCCACAGGCACGGCTCTTTGACGAAATAATTAAGCTGCTACAGTCAGGGCAGGCCTTCTGCGGGCTGCAGCAACTGCGTCAGTATGGTCTTCATCATGGCTGCCTTCCACTTGTTGATATAGTTCTGGAGCCTGAGGTCAGTGAGAGCGAGAGGCAACTCAGTGAGAGCGAGAGGCAACAAGCCCTATCTTTTGTAAAGCTTGCACTCGAGCGCACTGACGAACGAGTGCAGCAGGGAAAGCCCATTTCAGTCGGCTTCTTGTTCGCAAGCCTTCTCTGGTGCCCAGTGTATCGTCATTGGAAATACCTAGAATCTCAGGGCATGAAGTCCATTCCAGCTCTGCATGAGGCCATTGATCAGGTCATTGATCAGCAGCTTGATCGGCTCTCCATTCAAAAGCGTATCGTCGCCGATTTGCGCGAGATCTGGCTGCTTCAGCCTCGGTTCGAGAAACGTAATGGTCAGGCTCCATTTCGGCTACTTGGCCATCTTCGCTTTCGGGCTGGCTACGACTTTCTTCTCCTTCGAGAAGCGGTTGGTCAAGCCCCCAAGGGGCTCGGATCCTGGTGGACAGAATTTCTTCAGGCCGAAGGTGATGAGCACCGCGCCCAGCTTGTTAAAAAAGCCAGTGCGCGACCATCTTCAAGCGCAGGCCCGAGACCAAGGCGACGGCGACGATCGAAGCCTGCAGGATCAGGAAATGGCCCTGCCTCAGCCAATGAGGGGCTCGACGCATGACACTTGCGGTGCTCGCCCTTGGGGCAAACTTGCCCTTCGAGGGGCGCCCAGCCGAGGCCAATTTAAGGCGTGTCATGAAGGAGCTTGGGTCCTTCGAAGGCACACGGGTTCTTGCCAACTCAAGGCTTTGGCGGTCTGTGCCTGTTCTGGCCGAAGGACCACTGTTCTGGAACGCCTGCTGCCTTTTGGATACAAGCCTTGAACCGCTCGAATTGCTCGAGCAGCTTTTACTGCTTGAACGTTGCTGGGGCCGCCTTCGTGAGCAGAGGCCAGAAAGAGTGTTGGCGGCTGCTCGCACGCTTGACCTCGATCTTATTTGGATAGAGGGCCAGATCTCAAACAGTCCAGTTCTTTGCCTCCCACACCCCAGGGCCGCCAGCCGAGCCTTCGTTCTTGGTCCCCTCATGGATCTTGAGCCATGGCTGGGTAAACAACTCAAGCTGCCCAAACCACTAACAGGCGAGCCCTGCGCAAGCCATGAACTCTGGCAACAACTCCCAGAGGCGGTGCGACTAGAATGCCAACCGGTGGCTGAGCCCATTGATCCTGTGGAGATGGTGGCATGAGGCCCGACTGGTGTCAGCGCTTTCGCTCCATTGTCTTTGAAGGACCGATCGGAGTAGGTAAAAGCAGTCTGGCACTCAAGTTTGCCGAACGGTTTGGCTATCGCCCCCTGCTTGAGGCCCCCGAGGCGAACCCGTTTTTATCTCGGTTTTATCGAGACAGTGTTCGCTATGCCTTTCCCACGCAATTGTTTTTTTTATTTCAACGCATTGATCAGCTTCGAGAGGTCTCGCAGCGTGACCTTTTCAACGAGTTCTTGGTGTCGGACTTTATGCTTGAAAAGGACCCGTTGTTTGCTGGTCTTACTCTCTCGGACGAAGAGCTAGCCTTGTATCAAACCATTTACGAATCGCTTCGACCACAGGCACCCACACCCGATCTCGTCATCGTTTTACAGGCCTCGGCCGAACAGTTGGTGAATCGTATCTCGCAGCGAGGCATCCGTATGGAACGGGGCATGTCTTACGACTACCTGAGGGAGTTGTCGGAGGCCTATACCGATTTCTTTCACCGTTATGAAGATGCTCCCTTGCTCATCGTCAATACCGCTGCGCTGAACCCCATTGATCGCGAAGACGACTTTGAGGCTTTAGTGCAGCAGATCGTTCAGCTTCGAGGACGTCGTACCTACTTCAATTTAAATGTCTAGATGAAGATTGTGCATACCATTGCTGAACTGCGCGCCCAACTAAGGGGTCAGCTTCGTACTGCCTTTGTTCCAACCATGGGCAATCTGCATGAGGGTCATTTGTCCCTTATGCGCGTTGCCGCCAACCATGGTGACCCCGTAGTGGCCTCGATTTTTGTTAATCGGCTTCAGTTCGCCCCACACGAGGACTTCGATCGTTATCCTCGCACACTACAGGACGATGCAAAAAAGCTTGGGGCCGAGGGTGTTTATGTGGTCTTTGCGCCCAACGAAAAGGAGTTGTACCCCGAGCCCCAAGAGTTTCGTGTTCGCCCACCCGGGGACCTGGGAGACATTCTTGAAGGCGAGTTTCGACCCGGCTTTTTTGTGGGCGTAACCACTGTAGTGCTTAAGCTTTTTCAATGCGTGAGTCCCCAAGTAGCCGTTTTCGGTAAAAAGGACTATCAGCAACAGATGATTATTCGTCGCATGTGCCAGCAGTTTGCCCTGCCCACGACCATCGTCTCAGCACCAACTATTCGAGATGACGATGGCCTTGCACTTTCCTCTCGAAATCAATATTTGTCTGCAGCCGAGCGTAAGGAAGCGCCTTGGCTGTATCAACTGCTTCAACAGACCTCGACTGCGCTGCGCCAGATGTGTGGAGAAGGAACGCTTAATCTTGAAAAAATTGCCAGGCTCGAGGCCCAGGCCATTGAAGAATTAAGCAAAAGGGGTTGGGCGCCAGACTACTTTTCAGTGCGCCGCCAGACGGATTTAAAGCCGCTTGAAGATGCTGATTTGTACAAGGACAGCGGCAAGGGAACGGTGAGCCCCAACCAGCAACCCAACATGGTTGTGCTCACGGCCGCCCGGCTTGGGCAGACGCGGCTTATTGACAACCTGGAGGTGATGTTTGACTAACGAATAAGCACCGCGACAATAACACTTGCAAGGAAGACGATTCCCATAACCAAAAGGAGTGGCTTGCTAGGTTTTTCTTGATCAGTATTCATAAAACACTCTTCAAAAGTTTACCCATCTCAGATGGGTCTTTGGTGGTCTTGATTCCACAGGCTTCCATAATTTCAAGCTTGGCCTGAGCGGTGTCGGCGCCACCGGAAATCAGCGCACCTGCGTGACCCATACGTTTCCCTGGCGGGGCTGTTACGCCCGCGATGAAACCAACAATGGGTTTTTTCATTTTGTCTTTGGCCCACTGGGCGGCATTCACCTCGTCGGGCCCCCCAATTTCACCAATCATAATTACGGCGTCTGTATCGGGATCCTCGTTGAACATTTTTAAAACATCAATGTGCTTGATGCCATTCACAGGGTCGCCACCAATACCCACTGCAGAGGACTGTCCAAGACCAAGCTCTGTCACCTGACCCACCGCCTCGTAGGTTAGGGTGCCCGACCTGGATACGATACCAATGCGCCCTTTGCGATGAATATGACCCGGCATGATTCCGATTTTGATTTCTTCAGGGGTAATAAGGCCAGGGCAATTGGGCCCAAGCAGCAGAGTTTTACTATTCGCGGCCTTAATCTGGTTACGAACCATCATCATGTCGCGCACGGGAATACCTTCGGTGATGCAAATGACCAGGTCCAGGTCGGCCTGCACAGCCTCCCAGATGGCGTCGGCGGCACCAGCCGGTGGTACATAGATAACGGAAACTGTGGCACCGGTTTGAACTTTGGCTTCTTTTACTGAAGCATAAATAGGAATGCCCTCGAAGTCTTCACCCGCGCGTTTGGGATTTACACCCGCAACAAAACAATTTTTTCCGTTGGCATAGTCGCGACACATACGCGTATGGAACTGTCCTGTTTTGCCAGTAATACCCTGGGTAATGACTTTGGTGTCTTTATTAATAAGAATTGACATGGTTATCTCGTCCCTTTTCAGCGCGCCGCAGCCACGACTTTTTCGGCAGCCTCACCCATGGTGTTCGCCGAAATAATGGGTAGACCAGAGTCGGCCAAAATTTTCTTGCCCTGATCTTCGTTGGTTCCCTTCATACGAACCACTAAGGGCACCTTAAGTCCCACCGCTTTCGAGGCAGACACAACGCCTTCAGCAATGACATCACACCGCATGATCCCGCCGAATATGTTCACCAAAATAGCCTCAACCTTAGGGTTAGTCAGCATGATTTTGAAGGCTTCGGTAACCTTTTCGGTGGTAGCACCACCGCCAACATCAAGGAAATTAGCAGGCTCGCCGCCGAAGAGCTTGATGGTGTCCATGGTAGCCATGGCAAGACCCGCACCGTTAACCAGGCAGCCAATGTTGCCGTCAAGCTGAATGTAAGCAAGATCGAACTTACTGGCCTCGATTTCCGCGGGATCCTCTTCATCCAAGTCGCGCAGTTCGAGGATCTCGGGGTGACGGAACAAGGCGTTTGAATCAAAGTTCCATTTGGCATCAAGAGCGATGACCTTACCGTCACCCGTGAGGATAAGCGGATTAATTTCGGCAAGTGAAGCGTCGGTCTCCCAAAAAGCCTTGTACAGACCTTGAATGGCGTGGCGGGCCTGGGCAAGAGATACCTGCGGCATGCCAATGGCAGTGGCCAGTTCGTCAATCTGTGCATCCCTGCAGCCCTGCAAAGGATCAATAAACGTTTTGTGGATCTTTTCGGGCTGGGTCTCGGCAACGTGCTCGATGTCCATCCCCCCCTCGGAGGAGCCCATGATGCAAACCTTCTGTGTCACGCGATCGGTAACCACGGCAAGGTAGAGCTCTTTTTGAATGTCGGCCCCTTCTTCAATAAGAAGACGGCGAACCTTTTGGCCCTCGGCCCCGGTTTGATGCGTTACCAACTGCATGCCAAGGATCTGGCCAGCCAGGCTTTGGACCTCCTCGAGGGACTTCGCAAGCTTTACCCCACCACCCTTGCCGCGCCGTCGCTGCTGCCACCCGGTGCCACCGGCACGACCAGCCGGATCGGGCGTTCCGGATAACCGGACGTCGGCTGCGCCATCGCCACGCCGGAAAGAGCAGTCCAAGTTACCGTCAACACACCACACAGCCAGCGTTCCCTGTTCATTCTTGCCTCCAAAGCTCGGTTGCTCGTATTCCCTGAGGGATCCATTATCACCCGCCTCTCGACAGGCGAGTATAAAAAAAGCAAATAGCGTACCGAAGGGGAAATTGATGATCTTCCTGAGCCGCAGTCTCGTGCCTGCATGTGAAACCGGTTACATTGCTTCACTCGTAAACGCAGCCGCGACAGCCCACGCGCGTGCGGCATTCCATATCCTGATTTATTGCTGTCTGGAGGCACATGAACTCATCCGAGCTTTGCTTTCTATCCGTCGCGGAAACCGCGCTACTGATACGGACCGGAAAAATTTCACCGGTGGAACTGACCCGTTCGCTTCTCGACCGCATCAGCCGACTGGACAACCGGGTCCAGGCCTTTATTACACTCACTGCCGAACCCGCACTGGCCCAGGCCCGCGAAGCTGAGCAGGAAATCCGGAAAGGCCGCTACCGGGGGCCGCTGCATGGCATTCCGTTCGGCCTCAAGGACATTTACGACACCGCGGGCTTGCTC
>JAYNLI010000025.1:13329-18318 GCA_038111655.1 Bordetella sp. | reverse complement strand
CCAACGACCCCCACCATGTCAAGGTGGTGCTCTAACCAGCTGAGCTACGCGCCTGCCGAAGGGTTGCATTGTAGGCATTTCAGTGGGCCTTGGCAAAGTCACCGTTTTGTCATCAAACCGACACGAAGCTGTCAACGAAAAACCGCATGCTCGGCATGTCAGTTGTTAGACGTTTACATGGAGTAAAAAACTATTTCCGTAAACTGGTGCCCCAGGCCTAGGCCCTGAGGTTCCAGAAATCGGACGGTTCACAGTTGTTTCTTTCGGCCCTTGCCAGCAAAAAAGATCGTGTCGCGGCAAATCTATCGTTGTTCCGTGCACCACCTAAGTTAGAGCTTTACGATAAGTCTGAGCCGAATGAGCGTTACGCAATGGGCTTTGCACAAAACATCGATGATCTTCGCGAAGTGCAACGTCTGCGCTTCAGCGCCTTCACGCAGGAATACCAGGCCAATATTCCAACGCGTACTGCAGGTGTTGATGGAGATCTTTTCGACGCTTACTGCGACCACCTGATTGTTCGGGATCAGCAGTCGCATGAAGTGGTTGGAACGTATCCAATTCTTGATCCGCATTAGGCAAAGCGACTTAAAGGCTACTAAAGCGAAACAGAGTTTTTCATCACGCGCTTAAACGATCTACGTGGATCTATGGTTGAGCTTAGTCGATCCTGCGTTCACCCCGATCATCGCAATGGCAGCGTCATTATGTTGCTCTGGTCGGGTATTGCTCGGTACATGCAACACTTTGGTTATTCAAACCTTATTGGCTGTGCCAGTGTCAGCATGCGCGACGGTGGGAGAATGGCCGCAAGCCTTTGGGATCTTCTTGAAAAAAAGCCTACCCCAAACGAGCTTATGGGCTTTGCGAAGCACCCGCTTCCGCTTGAACGTCTTGAACGGGAGCCTAACGTAACGGAACTCCCTTTAATTAAGGGCTATGTGCGCATTGGCGCAAAGATCTGCAGTCCGCCCTCGTGGGACCCCGATTTCAATACGGCTGACCTTTTAATGCTTCTAAACCTAAACGCCATGAATTCCAAATACGCCCGGCGTTTTGGCATTCGTTCATTAACCAACTAAAAAGGGCACAACGGGGTGAAACGATTATTCAGCCGCCTTCTTGCGCACCTCAACGACCTGGAAGTCGAACCCCATTTTGCTCCATTCTAGGCGTTCTTGTTCCAGCGTAAAACGTGTTAAGGGATGGCGCGGAAGCCACTGACCCTCGACTTGAAGTTCAAACGTATTGGCTTGAAAACGAAGGTTCATTACGGGTAATCGTAGGTTAATCCTGCTGCGGTAAAACACCGCAGCAAGACGTAAGCAAACCAGGGCCGCTGTCTGCATACGGTCCCCAAGACCAAACTGCACTTTGGCCAGTTTTCCCACATGGCCTAAAACGAGAAAATGCATGATCTGCTGGTCCCTCTTCGAGAAACCAGGCATGTCGGACTGCGCAACCAGGTAGGCGGAATGCTTGTGATAACTGTTGGGAGAGACAGAATGGCCAATCTCAAGAAGCCGTGACGACCAGTTAAGAACGCTTGAAAAGGTCTGCCTCTCTTCTAGACTACCAAGGTTAATTTGGCTCCAGAGCTTACCGCTTAGGGTTGCAATACGCGATGCCTGGTTTTGGTCGACCTGATAACGGGTCAAAAACTGCTCAACCGTAAGCGACCGAAGATCGTCTTGTCCTGAGCGTCCAACAAGATCGTAAAGCACACCAAGCCTTAAGGCACCGTCGGAGTACTGCATTTCTTCGATGCCGAGTTCCTCGAACGCTGCGATAAGAATGCTTAGACCACCGGGTAACACCAGACCGCGATCGGACTTGATCCCTGGAAGATCTGCCGTTTCAACCGACCCCGCCTTCACAAGGCGCGCAGCAATTTCACGCATTGTTTCAAGTTGGATGCCGTAGGTTCCAGTCAGGCTATAGCTAAGTTCAGAAATGGCCCGAGCCGTGCCACTCGAGCCTAAGGCATAGTCCCATCCCTGCGCCTTGATACCACTGGCCACAACCTGAAGGTCCTTTCGAGCCGCAAAAATAGCTTTACGAAACCCTGCCTTGGTCAGTTCGCCTTTTGGAAAGAATTCTTGGCTAAAGCGAATGCAGCCAACAAAGACGCTCTCAAGCGTTAACGGTTGGTCATCGACTCCAACAATAAGTTCGGTGGAGCCCCCACCAATGTCAATAACGAGTCTCTTTCGGCCATCGGCCGACAGGCTATGCGCAACGCCGTTATAAATAAGCCTAGCCTCTTCCTTACCCGCAATAATCTCTATGGGGAACCCTAGGGCAGCCTCACAGGTACGAAGAAAATCGGGCCCATTCTTGGCAATCCGAAAGGTGTTGGTTGCAACCGCCCGCACAGATTGCGGAAGAAAAAGACGCAGCCGCTCACCGAAACGCTGCAGGGCGGCCAGCGCGCGGGCCTGGGAGCTGGCATCAAGACGCTTCTCTGCCGACAGACCTGAGGCCAGCCGCACAGCCTCTTTGAGGCTATCGATGGGAATGACCTGAAGCCCTGAGCGTGTCGGCTGAACCCGACCCACAAGCAGATGAAACGAGTTCGATCCGAGGTCCACAGCTGCCACAAGCTGCGGATCGTCCCCGGAACCAGCTTGCAACTCGTCGCGGGGCACTCGTGAAGACCCTTTGGTTACGCTGGGATCACTGATCATGCGCTGGATTATAAGCAAGGCTAAACTGTGTCCACCATGATCTCGTTTCAGCAGTCCAAAACCCAATTGCGTTTTTCAACAGCGGCCACGGCAGGCGATGGCCCTTTCATTAATCGCGAGCTGGGTCTTCTGGCCTTTAATGAGCGTGTTTTGTCGCTTGCAATGGACCCAACCATTCCCTTGCTCGAACGGCTTCGCTACGTGTGCATCGTCTCAAGTAACCTGGATGAGCTTTTTGAGATACGTGTGTCGGGTATCAAGGCAAAGCTTAGACAGCAGCCTAGCGAAGTGGAAGCGGATGGGTCAACCGTTGAAGAGAGCTTCAACAAAATTGCCGCAAGATCACAGGCCATTGTGTCTCGGCAATACGATATTTTGAATAACAGTATCCTGCCTCAGTTGGCCGAAAGGGATGTGGTTCTGCACTTTTTTGCCAACTTCAATGCTCAGCAGCGAGATTGGGCGCATAAGTACTTTATGGATGAGGTGCTTCCCGTGCTTACGCCTATTGGGCTTGAGCCCTCCCACCCTTTTCCACGTGTTCTTAATAAAAGCCTTAATTTTATTGTGACCCTGGAGGGCGAAGACTCTTACGGGCGCAGCAGTAAGCTTGCGGTGTTGCAGGCTCCGCGGGTTCTGTCGCGGCTCACACCTGTGCCTGTCGAGGTCTCAGGCCATCGCTTTGGATTCGTGATGCTTGGCTCCATTGTTCACAACGGTGTGGGCGAGCTTTTCCCAGGCATGAGGGTAACGGGTATCTATCAGTTTCGAGTTACCCGGAACAGCGACCTCTTTGTCGATGATGAAGAGGTTACAGATCTTCGCGAGGCGCTTCGCGGGGAACTGTCTCAACGCCAGTTCGGCGATGCCGTGCGTCTTGAAGTGTCTGACACCATGCCTGAAGAGGTAGTGCACCGGCTTTTAAGTGAGCATCTTTTAACTGAGAAAGACTGCTATCGGGTAAAGGGCCCCGTCAATTTGGTGAGGATGATGAACATTCCTGATCTTATTGACTTGCCTGAACTTAAGTTCCCCGCCTATACCCCCGTTTACCCGACAAACTTTTCTGCGCAAGAGCCATTCGAACTTATTGCCAAATCAGACCTGCTTGTTCATCACCCCTACGAGTCTTTTTCAACGGTGACGGACTTCATTGCAGCGGCCTCACGCGACCCTGCGGTTGTAGCCATTAGCATGATCATCTATCGAACGGGTCAGACATCTGTAATTATGGAGTCGCTTATTGCTGCAGCTCGCAGCGGCAAGGAGGTGACCGCGGTGGTCGAACTCATGGCGCGCTTCGATGAGGAGACAAATATAAGCTGGGCCTCACGACTCGAGAACGTGGGCGCTCATGTTGTCTTTGGAGTCGTTGGCAACAAGACCCATGCAAAAATGTGCCTTGTCGTTCGCCGGGAAAAATCGGGTCTCAAGCGCTATGTCCATCTTGGCACGGGAAATTACCATCCCCGTACTGCGCGTCTTTACACTGATTTTGGGCTTTTTACTGCCGAACCAGCACTTTGCGCGGATGCTCACGAGGTTTTTCATCAGCTTACGGGGCTTGGTCAAGCCAGGCCTCTACGCAAGCTATGGCAGTCACCCTTTACGCTTCATACGCAAATTCTCAAAGCCATCCGCCGCGAAATTAGCATTGCTAAGTCCGGGGGGCGTGGCGTTGTTACTGCCAAAATGAATTCGCTGGTGGAATCCGAAGTTATTGAGGCGCTCTACAAAGCAAGCCAGGCCGGTGTCAATATCGACCTTATTATTCGCGGCGTTTGTATGTTGCGGCCTGGTCTCAAAGCGCTTTCTGAAAACATTCGGGTGCGTTCGGTTATTGGTCGATTTCTAGAGCACAGTCGAATCTTTTATTTTCGAAACAATGGGGCAGACGATCTTTACCTATCAAGCGCTGACTGGATGGATCGTAACTTTTTCCGTCGCGTAGAGATTGCTGTTCCCGTCTTAAACCGAGCCCTTAAACAAAGAGTGCTTCGCGAGGGGTTTCGTGTTCATTTGCAGCCCGCCGCGCAGGCCTGGCAGATGCGATCGGACGGAAGTTACGAGCTGAAGCGTCCGCGTAGCGACCTGGATACTGCATCATCGAAGCGTAGCCTTAGCTCGCAGGAGCAGCTTCAAGAATTTATCGGTACAAGCCCCTCCCCAAAGGGCCCTCGCAAGACAAAAGGAAAGTAAACGTTTCATGGCATCGCAACTGCAAATTGACTGCTTGTCTCTGAGCTATCAAGGGCCTCAGGGCCCGACGAAGGCTGTTGATAACCTGAGCCTAGATGTTGGC
>JAYNLI010000025.1:0-13298 GCA_038111655.1 Bordetella sp. | reverse complement strand
TGCGGCAAAAGCTCTCTGCTTCGAGCAATTGCGGGCTTTGTCGAGCCAAGCCATGGACGTATTCTCATCGACGGTCGCGTGGTGACCGAGGGGTCGGTGAGCACGCCCCCTGAGCAACGCGGTGTGGGGATGGTCTTTCAAGAATACGCACTCTTTCCCCACCTAACCGTTCAGGCCAATATTTTGTTTGGTCTCACCCTAGGCCGTCCCAAAGAGGCTACTGCAGAGCAACAAAGTCGCTCGAAGGCAATGCTTGATCTTGTGGGCCTATCGGCACTTCATGACCGCATGCCCCATGAACTCTCCGGCGGGCAGGCGCAAAGGGTGGCCTTGGCCAGGGCACTTGCCCCCGAACCGCGCATTATTTTACTTGACGAACCTTTTTCTAGTCTTGACCCCTCGCTGCGTGCGCGTCTGGCCCGCGAGGTACGTGACATTTTGAAAGCCTCAAAGACCACCGCAATTGTTGTTACACATGACCAGACGGAAGCCTTTACCATGGCCGATCAGCTTGGGGTCATGTTCGATGGCCGAATTGTGCAGTGGGGTAGCCCTTACACGGTCTACCACGAGCCTTGCACGGTAGAGGTTGCACGTTTTATTGGAGAGGGCGCGCTTATATCGGGCCGTCAATACGATCACTCGGTCACCACGCCTTTGGGAAGTCTTCCGCTTGCGGCTTGTTGTTGCGGTAAGGAGCATCCAGAGAAACTGGTGCGGGTTCTTCTTCGGCCTGACGACGTTGTGCACGACGACGACAGTTGCCTAAAAGCTAGAGTGGTTCAAAAAAACTTCCGAGGCGCTGACTTCCTTTACACCCTTGAGCTTCCCAATGGCGAGCGTATTTTGTCTCTAGTACCCAGTCATCACGACCATCCACTGAATGAGCCAATTGGTATTCGGCTTGAGGTAGACCATGTGGTGACCTTCTCCGAAGACGAGCGCCCGCAGGCCTTCAGGAATAATTAAGCTGTGAGTATCACCCGGTTTCGTTTACTCATTCCCGACGAGAGGAAGCCTCGAGGTATTGCCGTTAGTCTTCATGGTGAGAATTCAAGCGGTCTCCTTGTCCTGGCCCTACCAGGACTGCTTGAGACGCAAGAGAGTTTCCAGGGCTTAATAGACACCCTTTGTCGTCGGCATCGTGTGCTAACTTTTGACTGGGTTGGTCGCGGGCAGAGCGACTGGCTTGAGGACTCCTCGCGTTATCGCATGAGTCTTTACTTGAAAGACCTTGGGCTTATTTATGCCTTCGCGCAAGGTTTGGTCAATGGTTCCGGCCAGGCCCGCAATCAGGTTTCAAGCGCGGGTCCACAGACAACGGCTGGAATTGCAATGGTTGGTACAAGCATGGGCGGGCTGGTTGCCATTGCCTTTGCTGGTATGAGACCTGGCGGTTTGCGAAAAATTGTTCTTAACGATGTTGGGAGCCTTTTACCGTGGACTGGCATTCTTGGCCTAATGACAGCCCTTCACGGTGCGACCAAGACCGCAGGGCTTTTTTCTAACCCCCAAGACCTTTCCAAAGACCTCCGAGTCGACCCACGACTCATTCGGGCTGTTCAAAAGCCAGGCCATCTCGACCTCCCCTACGAGGCCACTTTGAGTGGAGTTGATTTCTCAGCAAGCTTTCGCGCGGTATCGGAACCCATTTTGGTCTTGAAGGCTGGAGAGAGCGAGATGGTGGATGACGGAGCCCTTGCACAACTTGAGGCGGGCCACATAAGGCTGGAAAATTTCCAGCAAGCATCCCATCCTGTCCCTTACAACGAGACAAGTTGCAAGATTATTGAGGACTTTCTAAGAGGCTAGTTGAATAATTTTTAGCGACCTGCAGCCGGGGCCTGCTGGGCTGGTGCGGGAGCCTTTGCGGCACCCGCCTGGGCAGCAGGAGCGCCTGGTGCGCTGGCCGCCATGGCATCTTGGCGTTTGCGGCACTCGCTAAGCATATTGACCTTCTTGCCTGCCGCGACCATGCCAGCCTGCGCGGCGCAGATGGATGCAAGTTTATTGTCGATGTCTACCATCTGAAGCGCGCGATCGTAGGCCTCTGTAGTAGAGGGGTCACTCTTTCCCTTCACAATAAGACGAAGGGCACCAAGAGAAAGAATTCGCTCCGGAGTCTGAGCCTGCTGCGCCTTTAGAATGGTCTCAAGGTCTTGCAGAAGGACGCCATTGGATAGCGCTTCTTTGACCGCATCAAATTGCTGGGCTTTCTCGATAAGAGAGGCAATCGAAGCCTGTTGGCTTTCTGACTCCTTCACAAGCGCATCAAACTTTTGCTGAATATCTTGAAGTTTCTCAAGCTTGGCCTGAGCCTCGCTCGCCGATGAATATTGCATGAATGCAAAGCCTCCTGCGCCGCCCGCAATAAGAACCAGCACCACTACAACAATAATCATCTTCTTCACTTCAAAACTCCTTTGAGGTCTGACACACCATTGTCCCGCAATTCAGCTAGGGAATCGGCATAAAGCACTGAGACTAAAATTTTTTAAAGCTGCATGGCCTGTGCATAACCCGTCATTTCAAGGTAGCCGCGCCCAATAAGCTGGCCTTCATCGTACAACTCTACAGCGCCCTCCCAATAAACGATGCCGGTTGACGATCGACCATCAAACTCTTGATTAGGCATTAGAGGACGAATTTCAAGCCTGCGTTGGCCAACATGCAAAACCCAAGTGGCTGGATAGACCGCCAAAGAATGGGGTGAGCGCCACCTGCCCAAAGGCTCCCAGCGAACAGACGAACGAGCAGAGTCGAGCGACCGCTGTCCGTGACGATCACGCTCGTCAAATTCTGTCCAGACCGCCTCGCCCGTTTTGCTGCGAAGCTGAAAGGCCATCAAGCTTCCACCGTTAAGCAAATGGATACCGATCCAGTCCCAACCCACTGCGCCCGGAGGGAGAATGCTGCTTGACCATTCATGGTCGAACCAGCCTAAACCCTGGCTGAGGTTTGGCAAGGCAAGGGCCTGGTCGCTTGACTGCGTTTGCAACTGCACGCGCATATGGGTATGACTGTAGTAGTAGCTTGCGTAATCGCGATATGGACCCTTCTGCGAAACGCCATTGGTCCCGCGCAACAGAAGCGGCTGACTGGGGGCAAGTGTCAACAGAAGGCGGGTTTGCTCGCCGAGGGTGAAGTTACCTAAGTACCGACCTGAATCAAGCCTTTTGAAGCTCCACCCGTTCAGACTGACATCGGTCGTATCTTCGGAGAAACGAACCCCCGCGACACCAGCGCGTCCCGCTCGCTCGTCATGGCGGTGAACACCCTTCGATGGCAAAGAAACGGCGGCGTGGGCTAAAAGAAGCTGCCGCGGTGCAAATCGACTGGGGTTCGACTCACCCAGCCCCGTTCGACGACGAAAGAATGTGAGCTGCAGCCCAAATGCGTTTGGGCCGAAATCGCGGTCTGAATCGCTTGGGTGCCCCATCCAGGCGGTTAGATACCACCACTCCGTTCGAAAGTCTGGGTGCGCGCCATGGTCTTTTGGGAAAGCCAAGGGTCTTCGTTCAACCCTTGCCATGGGCTGCGCAGTCGTTATGGGCAAAGCGTTTGCCTGGTGTCCCTGACCATGCCCCCACTTTGGGTACCAGAGACCTGAGGCAGCCAATGACAGAAAGAGGCGACGTCGACTCACCAGTCTTGCCGGAGTTGTAGATGCAGCATCGACCCAGTGGCGTTCAACGCGCGATGCGCTGTCAGGACAGTACCGCTAACCGCAAGCACGACGACAAGCGCCAGAAAGATCGCCAGTTCAGCGGCTGGAATACGAAGTTCCATGGTCCAGTTGAAGGATTGAGGGTTCACAACATGAATAAGAATGAGTCCAATGCCAAGGCCTAGGAAAAAGCCCCAAAGCACCACCGAGGTAATGAGACCAAGCGCCTCCCAGGCCACCATCGTAAGCCTTTGACCCACTGACTGCCCAAGTTGATGAAGTAATGCAAACTCATTTCTACGTAAAAGTATTTGGGCGGCGCACCCTGAAAGAACAGAGATTAGTGCGACTAGGAGAGCAGCCAATTCCAAGGCATAAGTGAGCGCGAAGCTACGGTCAAAAATCTGCAGTGAATGCTTTCGTATGTCTTGCGTTGAGGCGTATTGAAGCTGTGGCCAGAGACCTGGCAGCTTAAGCATTTCATCGACAACGTCAGAGGCTTTGGCCTGCGGAGCTAACCAAACAGAAATCCCTGTAACGCTCGTATCTTCTGTGAGCTGACGATAGTCATTACGATTCACAATGACTGTTCCATGTTGGCGACGGTAATCACGAATAATTCCAACAACCCTGCCTTTGGTTTGGGTGGGCATGCCCGTAGCTTTCGTTAGAGGAAGCTCAAAGACCGTTCCCACCTGCCAGCCGTAGAGCTGTGTCATGGCTTCGGAGACCCAGGCGTCAATGGTTTCCGCTTTTGTTAACGACGGATCCCCCGGTTTCTGCCCCCCCTGATCTTTACCAAGCTTCAAGGAATGAATCACAGGCAGAACCGCCTCGGGCTGAATTCCGTGGAAGTCTCTTGCAATAAGCGTCACAGCAGGAAGGTCATCGCGTAAACGCAGCGAGGTTTGGAGACTGGCATGCACTCGACTGACCTGAGACATACCCGCTATTGCTTGTAACTCGACATCTTGCAATCGCTGGGTTTTAGGTAAGTCGCGTGTCGAGACATAGAAATCTGCAGGCAACACTTGATCAAGCCAGGTTCCAAGCGAGTTGCGAAAACTTGTCACCATCACGGCCATGGCAATGGTGAGCGCGACCGCAGCCACAATGCCAGCGCCCATGGCGGTTGAAGCACTTGGCGCCTGTTGCAGGCGCCAGACAGCCAAGTCGAATGCGCTTGATCGAAGTCGTCCAAGATGACGGCCCGCCTGAATACCTAAGCGAACCACATCGGGGACAAAAAGTACCGCAGCAAACAGCAAGCAGGCAATGCCTGCATAGGCAGCCAGCGCAAGGCCATTCATTGCAGGCGCGGACATAGCGGTAAGACCAAGACAAGCTAGCAAAAGTGCAAGCCAGCGCTGCCCGGAAGATACTTGGGTAGCCTGGACCGCACCCCAATGCAGGCTGCGTATGGGAGACTTTGTAAGCACCTGAAGGCTCGGCCCCCAGCCACTAAGAAGACCCAATCCAACTGAAAGAAGAAAGAAGCCGAGAAGACTCAAGGGTTCAATGGACAGTGCGGCAGACTGCGTGGAAAAATATCCTGCACCCAGGTCGGTGCCCACGGTTTTTAAAAGTAACGTCGCAAGCGCAACACCAAGCAGAAGACCCATCAGCCCACCGAAGCCTGAAATAAGCACCGCCTTTAAAATAACGGTCAATTGAATAACCCAGGGGCGGGCACCAAGAACAGCAAGCAAGGCCAGTTGCTGCCGTTGTCGAAGGGTTGAAAGTCTTACCGCACTGTGAATAAGAAACGCCCCCGTCAGCACAGCAACCAGAGCTAGAACTGTTAAGTTGACACGGTATGCCCTTGAGAGGTTAGCAAGCTGATGCTCTTGGCTCTGCGGGGTCAGCACAATGAGTCCCGCTAAAGACGGCTGCTCCGCAGCCAGTGACTGTAAGGCCGCTGTAAAAGCTTCAATGGATTGCTCCTCGCGCAGGCTTATGTCAATGCGATCGAGCTGGTTTAGGCGATTAAAAAGAACCTGGGCCGGTGCAATATCCATCACACCCCTTGGCGATGGGTCGGAGGTAGTAAGTTGCCCAGCAATACGTAGCTTGGTTATCCCTGCTTGGGATTCAACAATTATGTAATCACCTGGCTTTTTTTCTAGGCTTTGAAGCGCAGCCTGAGAGAGAAAAATTGTTCCTTCATCAAGAAGATCAAGCGGGCCTGCATCGCCCGTTAATGGTAAAAGGCTGCGACTTACCTTAGCCGCTCGGAAGAGATCGATGCCAAGAATATCGATCTGCTTAATGCGTCCCTTGACAATAGGACTTGCATCACGAAGGCCAAGAGAGTCGCGCTGGCTTAAGAGCTCATCAAGAACTTGATCCGAGAATCCTGCTCGATTGTCATGCCTTGGCAGGATTTGCGCCTGCGCCTCTCCGGCCAGAGACTTCACAGCACGGTTCATCGCCTCCACGGCAGACTGGTTAACCAGATGAATGGAGACTGCCAAAGCAAGACCTAAGGCAATGCTTAAACTTGCGATCCCCCACTGCCACGGCTGATCACGTAGGGATGCCTTAATGAGCCAGCCCATCAGATGGGCCTCGGGGATGGTTTTCACCCTATTAATTTAGGCCTGCAAGGGGGCGCGGGCTCGCGTGAGGCTGCAAGGTGTCGACCCGATGAAGCGTTCCTTGCAAAAGTTCATAGTGAGCGTCGAGCTGTTGGGCCGCCTGGATGGAATGGGTGACCATCACAAGTGCAGCACCTGTGGACTTGCAATGCTGAGAAAGCAAGGCAAGGCTGGCCCGAGCCGTTGCTGGGTCAAGGTTACCTGTGGGCTCATCGGCAAGAACAAGTTTCGGGGAATGGGCAAGCGCGCGGGCGATACAGACACGTTGCTGCTGCCCCCCCGAGAGCTCATCGGGCCTGCCATGTCGACGATCCACAAGACCCAGCTGCGAAAGCCATTCTTCAGCTGTGGCTTCGGCCTTTTTAAAAGATTGTCCCGCCAGAAGCAGAGGCACCATCACATTCTGTAGGGCGCTAAGGTGACCAATGAGATGAAAGGCCTGGAAAATAAAACCGAGTGTTGTTCGTCGACAGGCAAGTCTTTCTTCGGTATTCATGCTTATCCACGAGCGACCCAAAAGCCTGATCTCGCCTGCTTGAGGGATGTCAAGCCCCGCAATGAGGTTAAGCAAGCTGGACTTGCCCGAGCCCGATTCGCCTGTTAGGGAGATTTGTCTGCCCGCCTCAAGCCGAAGGCTTAACCCTTCGAAGAGGGTCGGCTGCGCCTCGTAGCCGTACGAGATATTTGTGATTTCAAGTAGAAGGTTGCTGGACAAAATGGCTAACCCAATAGGCCCTTTGTGAATCGTCTACGAAGCGATGAATAGTGAACCCTGCGTGCTCATCGATGATCAGCGCCTCATGCTGACGGCCGCGATAAGACAGAGGATAGGTGTGCACCGTGCTTGGGCTTACAACAACGGGAATGGATGCAAGCTGGGTCAGGCAGGCTCGATGAAAATGCCCACAAAGAATTCGCTCAACCGTGTTGAAGCCTTCTAGCAGCTCTTCTAACTGTCGGCGTTCCTCAATAACCATCGAATCGAACAGACTGCTGCCCGTAAGAAAAGGCAGGTGGTGCATCACCAAAACAATTCGGTCTGTGGGGTAGCGACCTAGGGTATCTTGAAGCCACTGAAGTCGTTGCAGGCACAAACGGCCTTGATCCGCTCCTGGCTCAAGCGTATCGAGAACAACAAGCCGGACAACCTGCCCATAAAATGTGAACAAGGGGGCCGAATATTGGTAATGCGTGCTTGATAAATCGTCCAGCCCGCTGTGCTGTAGCTGCCCAAAAACCTCTGCAAAGGGCTCGCGCGCGTCGTGATTGCCCAGGCAAAAGAAGACAGGAAGATTTTTAGGTAGTAGCCCCAACCCCGCCTTAAGCTCCCGGTATTCATCGGCAGCACCTCGATCCACGAGGTCCCCTGTAAGAACCACAGCATCAAACTTCTCCTGAATGCGATAGGCACGTTCGATGGCCTGCTTCAGGGCTTGCGCCCCAGAGTCACCTGTTTTTAGCCGTTTACCCGCAGCCTGAAGATGGGTATCCGAGAGCTGCAATAAGGAGAATTTGATTGGGTCCATGGGTACTATTATGCGTATGGATTCTTACACCCCGGTCATCATTATTGAAGGTTTTCTTGCGTTCGGCGTGGTGCTTTTGCTTTATTACCTTCATGCCCGCGAAATGAGGCAAATTAGGGTGAAAAAGGCGCAGCGTGAAAGAGAAGAAGCGCTCGCCGCCCAAGAGGCCGGCCTAGCGAACGAAGGCTCAATTCCCCCAAGGAGCCCTACAGATCTTCAGGCCAAGCCAACGCCCTCCTCCCACGCTTAGTTTTTTTAAGTCCGTGTCGATAACAATAAGATCATGAACTTAATACAGGCACAAACTTCTACGGATTTAAAAACAAGATTGTTTCTAGTCAGTGTTTTGCTTCTGGCCTCCGTTTTTGCTTTCTCGGCCCCCAGTGCGCTTGCGCAAGTGACTTTGCGCATGGTTGGAGACGATGCTGACCGAAGCCGGCATTATGTGGACGTCGACCGTGTTGTGATTGAAGGTGATATTCGTAGTTTCTGGCGCACGGTGGACCTTCCCCAAAAGGATTTTGCTGGCGCCATGAGCCTGCGGCATCGGCAGGAAATCAACTGCAAAGAAGGGACCATTCGTACCATCGTAACCAGTCATCATCAAGGCCTACGGGGGACAGGGGCGATTATTATTACCCTACCCGCTCAGAACCAGGCGTTCCAGCCCATTTTCCCTGACAACATTGACCCGCGTGTAGCAACGTTTGTTTGCAAGGGCCAGTTTGCGCAGCGAGTGCTCAAGACCAAGTCGGCCAAGCCCGTCGATGCCGATGGCAATCCTATTCCTGAAGAGGAAAAAACCAAGTAGTAGGCCAAGCGCCTAACCGCTACTGGGGCGGTTGAACTGAATAGGGACGGCAATACATTGCCGCTTTCTTAACTTAAAACTGAACAGCACGGCAGACTATTGCCGCCTAAGCGGCTACTTGCGCAAAGCTACGGCAAAACTTCCCCGTCTTTAGAACCACTGGTTTTGACCGATTTCTAAACAGAGATTAGTTTTGAATAGCTGGTTGGCAACCCCAACCTTGGAGCCCGCAATGACCCCTGAAGATTACTGGCCAACCCATAAGCCCCTTAACCAGATTCTGGTTTTTACGCTTCTCTTCCCACTTCTTATTGGGCTTATGGTCCTGGCTTTCATGTTCCCGAAGGTGTTCTTGTCCATGGACGTCATTACATTCATGTTCATGATGGCGACCATTACCGTTGCCGTGGTTATTGCCAAGCCCGGGCTTCTGGTGCCCAAACGTCGGCGTAAAGGCCAGCCTAAGCCTCCAGCTCTTAAAATCCTCCCAGGGCCCAAAATTATTGTGAACCGTGGTGAGCTTCAGAAAACTTCTCCCTTGCTGCTTGGGTTAATTGACAACGCGGGTAAGTCTCCCTCGCGCCTAGGCTTTGAGCTTGTCCTTCATGAAGATCACCCCCTTACCCCTGCGGAGTACGACGAGATGCCACACCATCAGCGGGCAATAGCTGCCCAGCAGCCCCAGAAGAAAGAACCCAACATGCGCGTCATCTGGGCGCTTCTTGGCATAAGTTTTCTGTTCATCTTCTCCGCATGGGTTTATTCCATGTTGCCTGCAAAGTTTGCCTCCTCTGCCCCCGCCCAGCTCTTTGCACTCGCGATTCTTTGTGCAGGCTTGTTTGCAGCGGCCTGGGTGGCTGTTGTGCCTTCGCCTGAACAACGTCACAAGGCTCGCCAGGCCGCCGGCGTTGCGAAAGAGGCAGCAAAGCATGTCAAAGAGGCCCATAAGGAGATCGAGGCAGCTGTTGTTCAGGTCGATAATGCAGTGAAAGAGGCCCATGCCGCCGCCGAGCGTGGTGACCCGGAAGCGGCTCTTGCCGCTGCCGAAAAAGCAATGGCCTTTGCGAAAGAAGCCAACAGTGCAGCAGAAATTGCCGAGCTTAAGGCGAAGCTTGCTCCCAAGGTAAAGGCCGCCCAAAAGGCAGCGAAAGAGGCTCGCGCCCGTGCTGACAAGGCCGACCGTGATGCGCGTTACGCCAAAGTAGCCGCAGTCAAAGCTTTAAATAAGTTCGAGAAAGAGCAAGAAGCTCAGGCCTTGGCCTACGAGCAAGAATCTGGCGAGGAAGAAGAAGTCATTGAAATTGACGAAGGCGAATCGCTCGAGGAAGTTAAGAACCGCCTGAAGCCCAAGAAGCCCAAGGTGCCAATGGAGCTCTTGACCTCGGCCAACACCTACGACGACAAGGTTGCCCTGATTCGCTTCCTTGTCACCGAAGACTCTGGTCGCGTCATGAAGGCCTTCCAGGCCTTGGTGAAGCCCTCGTGATCCTCAGGCTATACTTCTGCGCTCTACATTGTTTTCGCGGGCGTCGTTCAATGGCAGGACCTGAGCTTCCCATGCTCAAGACGTGGGTTCGATTCCCATCGCCCGCTCCAGTTTCCGGTGCTGTTGGTCTTGCCGCGGGCTTTGCCTTAAGCACAAGCGCTGCCATGGCCCAGCTGCCGGGCATGGAAGAAGAAAAGCCTAATTGTCTGGTAAGCGAGTTTCGTGCTTTGGCGTTGTCATCGATTGAAACCAAGCGCGCCGAGGCTGCCAAGGGTTGGATTTTGAACAAAGGCAAAGACTGTTCGCTTGATCGGCTCGTCATTCTTCGAAACAACCGAAACCAGTGGTTAGGCCATGCCGATTCGGCTGAACTTGCCGGCGAGATCGACAAGCTTATTGAACTTGCAGCAAAAGACACGCCCGATGTTGTGAAGGGCCTCTACACGTCGCCCGAACCGCCTAAGCCGCCCGCCCCTGCTCAGTAAGCCAGTTCAATATCTCTGCAGTCATAGGCTGCAGACTGCCTGGCCAGCCCAAAGGCTTCTGGGGCAGCGGAGAGACGAAACCCACGTGACCACCCTGCCCTGAAATCCATTGAGTGACGCATGGACATGCTTTTCCCACGGCCTCTAAAGTGACGCTTTCCCACGGAATAAAGGGGTCGTTACGAGCATTAAGAATAAGACTAGGCTTTGCAACATAGGGTAACCAGGGCAGAGCCGAGGCCCTTTCGTAGTAGTCGTCAACATTCTTAAAGCCATGCAGCCTTGCAGTAAACAGGTCATCAAAAACACGTAGTGTCTTTGCCTGCAGGATGGTCTGCAGGTCGAAAAGCCCAGGAAACTGTTGCCACTTGGTCTGTGCCTTTGCTCGCATGGTCTTTAAAAAGTAGTCGGCATAAAGAATACGGTTAAGACCGGCATCGATGGCACGTCCGGCTGCTGCAAGATTCAAAGGCGAAGACAGCGCCGCTAAAGAAACAAGCTGCGACCAGTTGCCAAGCTCTTTTGAAAGCACCCGCCCGGCCCAGGCCATTAGGGCATTGCCTCCTAATGAGACACCAATGGCGTAAAGCCGTTGGCCCTGCGATTGCCCTGCCACAACTTGCATCATCCAATTAATTTCGTCCACGTCTCCGGAATGGTAGGCGCGCGGCAGGCGGTTGATTTCTCCCGAGCAACCGCGGAAGTGCGCCACAACAAGCCGGTTTCCACGGGCAGTGACTTCGCGAGCAAAGGCCTGCGCGTAAACGCTTTGTGAAGAGCCTTCAAGGCCATGAAATAGAACCACTGTGGCTAACGCCTCAGCGCGTTCTGAAACGACTGGCCTTGACGAAGCCTTACTTGTCTGCCCATGCGCAGCAGAATGATTCTGCAGCTGTAAGACACTTGGCTCAAACCAGTCGAAATCAACAAAATCGCCATCGGGGGTGTTCACACGCACTCGACGTGCGGGCAAGTGATGGGCCAATGGGGACCTTTGCTGCAGGCGGCTCAGCAGAACGGGATAGATGGTTTGCAGATGCCCGCCGGGCAGCCACCAAGGCGCCTGATGGTCAAAGGTCATGGGCGACAGTGAAAGCCTTCATAGCGATACGGCCACGAGTGTTAGATATTGGCGAGCCCGTGTGATGGCCGTGTAGACAAGAGGAACCGACAAGGGGTTGTCTTCCGATTCCGCTAACAAGAAAACCAGGTTTTTAAACTCCGAGCCTTGGGCCTTATGGACCGTTAAGGCAAAGGCTGGCTCAAGCGCAGGACACTGCTGCAGTGGAATAAGCCGCGGCCCATGGCTGCTGTCGAACACGCCCATATCGCCAACCACGACACCAAGGCTTCCATTCATTAGATCGAGGTCGTAATCATTCTCAGTGCAAATTACGGGCAGGCCGGTGGGCGTACCGGTTGCCGATTCAAGCAGGCCGAAGCGATGCAGGGCCTTTTGGAATAACTTATTCAAGGCAACGCTGCCCATAGGCCCTTCCCGAAACGGCGTCAAGACCATGGAGTGATCGAGCGCGTAAAGAAGATTGCTCAGCATGGCTTGTAGGTTGTGATCGTGGCCCAGAGGTTTGGCTGCAAGAGCGCTGGATAGCGTTGGGCTACGACTTCGAATGCTTGTGGCTAGGTGAACAAGCTCACGTCGCGCATCGGCAACCTGACGAACAAGGCGGTCATCGGTGGCCGACTCCACACGAAGGCAGCTCACGGTTTCGTCCGAGGCCACCTCGGCAAACGAAAGCACCTCTGCTACCGAGACGGCGGCCGTTGCATGGCGAGACTGAAGCTGGGCAGAAAGCCGACCAATGGCACTGTCCGATTTGAAGCGGTACTGGGTCTGCAAATGTTCAATGGCCGCAGGGGTAATGCGCTTGCAGAGGCTTGCAAGGACCTGTCCAGGCTCAACCGAAGGCAACTGATTGGCATCCCCGACCAGCAAAAGCTCCGCGCCGGGAAGCAGGCTATTCAGTAACGCTTGGGCCAACTCAATGCCCACCATCGAGGCTTCATCGACCACAATAAGGTCAAACGGCAAAGGCTGTGCGTTGGACTTATGCGCCAGGTAGGCCAGACTGCGCGGACCCCCAACGCCCAAAAGACGATGGAGTGTTGAGATGTTGTCTTGTCCCGGAAGAACCTGTTGAAGGCGGTGGACAGCCTTTCCTGTGGGCGCAGCAAGCGCCACTCGAAGGTCGGAGCTTTTTGAACGTCTCTCATCAATGAGCGCTTTTAGGCGTGTTGTTTTACCCGAGCCCGGTGGCCCGGTAATAACACGAAGACGTCCCTCTTCTTCAAGTGTCTGAAGCTGCAGGTTAAGGTCTGTCTCAAGCTGCCAGAAACGTCGCAAGTAAATATGATTGTCGTGAAGCACCAGGGGAGAACCGGGCTTGGCGTTGTCGTGAGATAGCCAGACAGCGTCTGAGCCGACATGTAGAAGCTGCGTACGCGCCTCAGAGCTAAGCTCTTGCAGACCAAGGTTTAGACACCCGCGGCCGAGCCGTGCACTTACAAGTTGCACCAATTCTTGAAGCCATGCCTGCACCTCAGGCTCTGTTTGCGTGCTGGCTTGGGCCACACATTGGCCAAGGGCTGTGTCAAGCGACCGAACCATTTCACGCGCATTGAGAGCCAGAAGCTCGTGATGGAGTGTTCGGTTTGAGTCTGTCATTGGTCTTCTCGCAGATTAAGGAGCTGCTCAAGCTCACTCAGCT
>JAYNLI010000024.1:0-19658 GCA_038111655.1 Bordetella sp. | reverse complement strand
TGTCCGATGGTGTAACGCACTTCGTTGACATTTGCGGCCCACAGTTGCAATTCAAATTTACTATTGGAGGCATCGCTGATAGTGATGGTTCGTCTCACGGAGACTGGCTTAGCAGGAAAGGACGCCTGCCAGTTCGAGTCAGGCTCGCGATGAATGCGCCAATTGAGTTCGGGCGTGCAGCCGGCCAGACTAAAGCCAAAAAAAAGAGAAAAAAGAAGCTTCATAATGAGGCGACTGTAGCAAGTCTTTTGACTCTGCCTAAGAGGAGTGTCTGTGATTCGTTTTAGTACCCAAAAAGCCGCGTCGTTTGTCATGATGGACAAAGTTGTTGAAGCCATCTTCACTGCGCTGAATATAGAGTTCCATGTACCTGGAATCTGGTTGCATGAGCGATTATTTGAACTTGTGCAAGAAATGGAAACTCTGCAGGCCTCTATTCGAAGCCAAGAGAAGAAGAGAGGGCAGGAGCAAGAGGAGTTCGAAGCCCTTGAAATGCAAGAGCCTTCGTCTATGCCGTCACGCCCTGCACCAGTAAGTCTCGCCAGTCGGCTGGTTCCTCTTATTGCAATGCTTAAGCTCGCAGAAGAAAAAGGCGACCCAGTGATTTGGGAGCTTGCCTAGATGCTTGTTGACTAAGTTTTTAGGAAAGAAGCGTTGCAAGCCTCTTCTGGGCGATATCGGTGGATACGCTCGCACGGTTGGCGTAGTCGTTAAGCTGATCACTCGCAATCTGCCCAAGATTGAAGTACTGCGATTCGGGCCTCCAAAAATAGAAGCCGCATACTGCCGATGCAGGCAACATCGCCAGGTTGTCGGTAAGCGACATGTCAATATCTTGTGCACCCAGTGCCTTAAACAATTCGGGCTTAATGCTGTGGTCGGGACAAGAGGGGTAGCCAGGCGCTGGCCGAATGCCTTGGTAGCGCTCAGCAATAAGGTCTTCGTTCTTAAGCGTTTCGGATTCGGCATAGCCCCAGAACTCGGTTCGAACGCGACGATGCAGCTCTTCTGCAAACGACTCGGCTAGTCGGTCGGCCAGCGCCTTTACAAGAATGGCGTTGTAGTCATCCCCTTTTGCTTCGTATTTTTGGGCAAGCATATCGGCTCCATGAATACTGACGGCAAAGCCACCAAGATAGTCCTCACCTTGCTCGGCCATGGGCAACACGTAGTCGGCCAGACACTTGTTTGGCTCGCCGCTTGGCTTCTCGGTTTGCTGTCGAAGACCCACCCAGGTGAAGAGAGGGGTTACAAGGTCGGGTCCTAAAAAAAGAGTGATGTCCTCCGGGGCTGTGCGCCGTGCGGGCCAGAGGCCGAAGGTGCCGTTGGCAGTAAGCTGCCTGCCTTCAATCAGCCTGCGCAACATAGCCCTGCCGTCGGCATAAAGTTGCCGTGCCTGTTCACCCACTACCGCATCGTCAAGTATGGCGGGATAAGGCCCAGCAAGGTCCCAGGTTTGAAAGAAGGGGGTCCAGTCGATGGTCTCAACCAAGTCTTCAAGAGGAAAGGCCTTAAGTAGGCGACGCCCCATTAGCTTGGGTTTTGAAACGGGCTGAAGAAAGTCAATTTTTGCGGCATTGGCTCGCGCCTCTTCAAGACTGAGCACACGTGCCGTAGATTTGTTGGCGTGGCGCTCTCGCAGCTTGGCGTAGTCTTTAAATAAGTCACCAAGGTAGGTGGCTTTCTGCTCGTCGCTGCTTGTGAGGGACTGGGCAACCGGAACAGACCGAGAGGCATCGGGAACCCAGATAACAGGACCCGAGTAATGGGGTGCGATTTTCACCGCCGTGTGCACCCGTGAAGTGGTGGCTCCACCAATAAGCAATGGAATTTGACGGCAGCGACACCATTCGTCGTGCTCCATCTCGCGGGCCACCGTCGCCATCTCTTCAAGCGATGGCGTAATAAGCCCCGACAGACCAATGATGTCCGCATTGTGTTCTTTGGCGGCGGCGATAATTTGAGCCGCTGGCACCATGACGCCAAGGTTCACAACCTCAAAGTTGTTGCACTGAAGAACCACCGAGACAATGTTTTTCCCAATGTCGTGGACATCACCTTTGACCGTGGCAAGAATCATCTTGCCCTTGGCTTTGGTCTGGCCACTGGCCGCTTGCTCTTCTTGAATGTAAGGAACCAGGTGCGCTACCGCAGCCTTCATGACACGGGCAGATTTCACTACCTGGGGTAGAAACATTTTCCCTTGTGCAAAGAGATCGCCAACCACATTCATGCCGGTCATCAGTGGGCCTTCAATGACTTCAATGGGTCGACCCGCACGACTTTGAATGAGTTGGCGCGCCTCCTCGGTGTCTTCAACAATGAACTCGGTAAGGCCATGAACCAGCGCATGCTCAAGACGTTTTTCAACATCAAGGCCTCGCCAGGCAAGCTTTTCTTCTTCTTTGCGCTCCCCTGACTTCAATTGGCCAGCGAGATCAATCATGCGCTCGGTGGCATCGGGGCGTCTGTCAAAAATAATATCTTCCACATGCTCGCGCAGAATGGGATCGAGGTCTTCGTAAACCCCCAACTGGCCGGCATTCACAATACCCATGGTCATACCTGCCTTCACGGCGTGGTAAAGAAATACGGTATGAATGGCTTCGCGCGCGGCATCGTTGCCACGGAAGGAGAAGCTCACATTCGATACGCCGCCAGAAATCTTGGCGGATGGCAGGTTCTTGCGAATCCATCGAGTGGCCTCGATGAAGTCGATGGCATAGCGATTGTGTTCTTCAATACCTGTAGCAATTGCAAAGATATTGGGGTCAAAAATAATATCTTCGGCGGGAAAATTTAACTGACTACGAAGCAGGGTGAAGGCACGCTGGCAGATCGCCTTGCGTCGCTCGAGTGTGTCTGCCTGACCTTGTTCATCAAACGCCATAACGACAACCGAGGCCCCGTGCTTCATGCACTCACGTGCCTGATACAAGAATGGCTTTTCGCCCTCTTTCAAGGAGATGGAATTGACGATGGCCTTGCCCTGCACACACTTTAGCCCAGCCTCAATGACCTCCCATTTCGAGGAGTCAATCATGACAGGTACGCGAGAGATATCGGGTTCGGAGGCAATGAGGTTTAAAAACCTTGTCATGGCGGCTTTGGAGTCAAGCATGGCCTCGTCCATGTTGACATCAATGACCTGGGCACCATTTTCAACCTGTTGACGCGCAACATCCACGGCCCTTTCAAATTCGCTATTAAGAATAAGCCGAGCAAATTGTTTCGAGCCGGTGACGTTGGTGCGCTCTCCTACGTTGACGAAAAAAGAGCTCTCGTTGATATTAAGAGGTTCAAGACCCGAAAGCCGGGTGGCGGAACTTTCTGCAAAGACAAGGGCTCGGGGTTTAAAGCTGCTGACGGCCTGGGCAATGGCGCGAATGTGATCGGGCGTTGTTCCGCAACAGCCTCCGACCACATTCACCCACCCGCTGGAGGCAAAGTCTTTTAAAAAGCCAGAGGTGATGGGAGGGGTCTCATCAAAGCCAGTGGCTGCCATGGGGTTAGGAAGACCAGCATTGGGATAAATGCAGATCGCTGTGTCGGCAAGCTTGGAAATTTCTTCAACGTAGGGTCGCATCAGTGCTGCGCCTAGCGCGCAGTTCAGCCCGACGGTAATAGGCTTTGCATGCCGGACGCTGTTCCAAAATGCCTCGACGGTTTGCCCCGAAAGAATACGGCCTGAGGCATCGGTAACGGTGCCCGAGAGCATGACAGGCCATCGCTTGCCATGGGTTTCAAAAAGCTGTTCAAGGGCATAAATGGCCGCCTTGGCATTGAGCGTGTCAAAAATGGTTTCCACGAGTAAGAGATCAACACCCCCCTCAAGCAGCGCTTGAGCCTGCTCAAGGTAGCTGCCCACAAGCGCATCGAAGGTGATGTTGCGAGCACCTGGGTCGTTGACATCGGGAGAAATGGAGGCCGTTCTTGGCGTTGGCCCAAGGGCCCCCGCTACAAAGCGAGGCCATTCAGTTGTAGAAAGGGCGTCGCGTGCCTCACAGGCAAGCCGCGCGGAGGCAAGGTTCATATCACGCACCAGCCCGGCCAAGTGATAGTCATCTTGGGCAACCGAGGTGGCTCCGAAGGTATTGGTTTCAATAATGTCAGCGCCGGCCTCCAGGTACTGACGATGAATCGTTTTAATAAGCTCAGGTTGGCTGAGGCTTAAAAGTTCGTTGTTACCTTTGAGGTCGATACCTTTGGCGATGGCCTGATTAAGAACAGCCTGTTGCGGGTCGCTCAACGCCACCGCATGCTCACCCGTTTCACCGCGGTAATGCTGTTCGGTGAGCTTGTATTGTTGAATCATGGTGCCCATGGCACCGTCGATAATTAGAATACTTTGGCCGAGCGCTTTTTCTATGGCCTGAAAGGGAGAGGCCTTGGCCAGTCTTTTGGGCTGCTCTGGGCGAACAAGGGATGGAAGGTCGTTCAAAGAGGCGCCTGGGTCTGTGCGCAGAGCCTCTTGAAGGGCTTTGGAGGAATCGTTCATAAAGACCTCCATTATAGAGTTCTTAGGGGGGCGATTCCCTTTGAATTAGCTGCTGAGTTTGATTCGATCGAGCCAGCAGATGAGTCCGTCGGCATTCAGTCTCAGGTCGAGCGCAAGAAGAGCCTTAACTTCATCCTGCGAAAGCAGGCAGCCATGATCCTTGATTTGGCTAAAAAGAAGCTCTTCAAGGTCGGCCATGATGGCTTCAGCCCGGCCTTCACTTCGATGGCCATGCTTGAGGGCGAGAGCCGCATAACAGTCAACTTGATTCAGAAGGGCTTCGCCCGCAGATTGAACCTGACGGAGTTCGGAGTAGTGAGTGAGGTAGACCGCTTTAGGTTTGGCCTTCATAACACGCTCTACAGAGGCTTGATGCGTATTGGGGTCGAATTGACTGGGCGAACTGGTGACAAAAGTAAAGGCACCCTGAGGGCTGTCGAGCTCCCGATAAGAAATACCAAATGTGTCACCGGTAAAAATAGCGTTCGACCCTTCATCAACAATAAAGACATGGTGCAGGGCATGACCGGGCGCGTCCCAGAAGTCAATATGGCGAGAGCCAAGCCTAAGATGAAGGGCCTCGGTTGCTTCAACAATACGAGAGGAGTCGATGGGTATCATGCCTCCATAATCGCGTTCTGCAATCTCTTGGGTGTAGACCTGACAGACCGCCTGCCATAGCTTGCTTGGGTCAATAAGATGACGGCTTCCTCGTGGATGAACCACAACCTTGGCTTGCGGGCAATGCTCCGCAAGAAGCCCCGCGCCTCCAGCATGATCAAGGTGAACATGGGTCAGAAGGATGTAACGAACGTCGTTGGGGGTGAGCCCGAGACTTTCGATGGCTTGAAGAATACGAGGTACCGAATACTGCGTGCCCGCATCAACAATTGCAACTTCTCCATTGTCTTCAATCAGGTGAACGGCATCAAAAGAGTCTCGAAAGTAGCCCGAGTCAAGGCTCCAAACCCCGTTATCGTAAGACCAAAGGCCAAGAGTGTTAGCTATTGAAGGGACTGGCTGGGAGACATCCTTGGGGGCGTTCATGGGCGAGGCTTTCGGTGAGGTCCTCATTGGGTTCTATCGAGGGCTGAGAATATCGCGTGCAGCCCTTTCTGCCATGAGCATGACCGGCGCATTGGTATTGCCCGAAGTAATCGTGGGCATAGCAGAGGCGTCAACCACCCGAAGTCCAGCAACGCCTCGAAGACGAAAGCTGGTGTCAATTACTGTAAGTGGGTTTTCAGAGGCGCCCTCTTCGCTTACTCGACCCATGGCACAGGTGCCTACAGGGTGGAAGATGGTGGTGCCAAGTTCACGTGCGGCCTGTTCAAGTTCTTGTTGGGAGACTTTTTGGGGCCCGGGAAAAAGTTCTTCAGGGTTATAGCCAGCGAGCGCTTCAGATTTCATAATGTCTCGTGTCATTGCAATACCCTTCACAGCAACGTCGAGGTCCTCTTGGGTCGACAGGTAATTGCAGTGAATGGCAGGCGCCTGCAAGGGGTCTGAGTGCTGTAATAACACCTGGCCCCGAGAGCTTGGCCGAAGGTTACAGACAGAAGGTGTAATGGCATCAAACTCGTGCAGGGGCTCACCGAACTTCGGAAGGGAAAGTGGCTGAACATGCCATTCAAGGTTAGCTGAGGGCTGTAAAGGGTCACTTTTGGTGAAGGCCCCAAGGGTTGAAGGCGGCATGGTCATAGGTCCTCGTCGAAAGAGCCCGTATTGCAGTGCCATGCCAATACGTGAAAAGGGGTTGGCATAAAGGCCATTCACAGTGCGGGCGTTCTTAATTTTGTAGATCGTACGAATTTGAAGGTGGTCTTGCAGATTTTGACCAACCCCTGGAAGGTCTTGCTGAACAGGAATATAAAACTGACCAAGATGCTTGGGATCGCCAATTCCTGAGGCTTGAAGAATATGGGGCGATCCAATGGCACCGGCTGAAAGAATGACTTCTTTACGTGCTCGGGCCTCGATGATCTGGCTATCTTTAAGAAGGCGAACACCGCGGGCCCGCAGGCCTGCATTGGCCCATGCGAACTGGTCGGAGGGACGACGCTCGCGATTTTCTTCAAAAAGAACCTGAAGGGTCTGGGTGTGGGTGAACACCGAGAGATTTTCGCGGTGGCGCACGGGATGCAGGAAGGCGTCGGCCATGGACCATCGCCGGCCACTGCGCTGGTTTACGTGGAAGTAGGCACAACCCTCGTTATTTCCACGGTTGAACTCCTCGATACTCGGGATGCCCTGCTCTCGAGCAGCCTGTTGCCAGGCATCAAGGATCTTCCATTTCACCCGGGGTGTTTCAACACGAATTTCGCCTGCCGTACCGTGCCATTCGTTAGCACCTGCAAAATAATTCTCGAGATGTTTGTAAATAGATAAGGTCTGGCCATGCTCGCCCGCCCAATGCCAGCGCTCATCGCCAGTGATTTGCGCCCACCGCTCGTAGTCATACGACTGCCCTCGCATATAGATCATGGCGTTGATGGATGAGGAACCACCAAGGCCACGTCCTCTTGCGTAGTGAATGGAGCGACCTGCAAGACCTTGATCGGGCTGGGTCTTGAAGCACCAGTCGGTTCGTGGATTGGCAATGGTGAATAAATAACCTACGGGGATTTTGATCCAGAACCAGTCATCTTCGCCCCCAGCCTCGACGAGCAAGATACGCTGGCCTCGCTGGGCCGAGAGCCGATTGGCAAGAAGGCATCCTGCGCTTCCTGCGCCAATAATAATGGTGTCGAATTCAAGAGGTTCTGACATAGTGCAATCGTAGATAGAAGTAAATAAGAACCCGAGGTGAAACTACCGGGACTAAAGGGAATGCCCCGATGCACGGGGCGCGGAGAGATCAAGTTCGGGGCGATTACAAAACCGGATGTGATCGGGATAAGGAAAGACATCTTCTAAAAACCCGCGCGTAAATTTTTCTTGTTGAGACTTCCAATAATGTGCCTCCAGAAGTTCCTGGTGATACTTCACAAAAGGTGTTCGAAGCCTTTGCTGCCCCAGGAGAAATTTTGAAAACTCTTCAGGAAAAACATCGTTTGGTCCCACGTTGTACCAAGGCTCACTGGCCATTTCATCTTCGGGGGTTCGAGGCTCTGGAATTTTTCGGAAATTGCATTCGGTTAGGTATTGAATTTCATCGTAGTCGTAGAATACAACGCGTCCATGTCGGGTCATGCCAAAGTTTTTATAAAGCATATCGCCGGGGAAGATATTGGCAGCGACAAGCTGACGAATTGCGTCACCGTATTCCTTAATGGCCTGATCAACCTGAGCCTCGGTGGCGTGTTCAAGATAAATATTCAATGGAACCATACGCCGCTCAATGTACAAATGGCGAATGACGAGCCGCCCCTCGCTTTCTTCAAGCATGCTTGGTGCGAATTCTCGAATCTCTTCCAGAAGACTGGCTTCAAACCGGCTTTTTGGAAATTCCACGCTGGAGTACTCCCAGGTGTCCGCCATGCGGCCCGCACGGTCGTGCAGCTTGACCAATTGATACTTCGAGGCAACAAGCTCACGAGAGACATCCTTTGAACGCTTGTCTTTGATGATTTTAAAAACGTAGGGAAAGGATGGCAGCGTGAAGACAAGCATGACCAGCCCTTTGATACCTTCAGCCAGACAGAACTTGTCGTTGGAGTGACGCAGATGGTGCAAGAAATCACGGTAGAAAAGCGTTTTGCCTTGTTTTTGCAGCCCAAGCATGGTGTAGAGCTCGCTTGCCGGCTTGTGCGGCATGATGCTTCTTAGAAACTGAACGTAGGCCGAAGGCACCTCCATGTCTACCATGAAGTAGGCCCGTGAGAAAGAAAACAAGACAGAGATCTGGTCGGGGTCAAAAAGAATAGTGTCGAGATAAAGTTCGCCTTTAGAGTTTCGTAAAACCGGGACAGCAAAGCCAATTGGCGTTCCATCGTTCATGAGGCGCCCAATGATGTAGGCACCTTTATTGCGAAAGAACAGTGACCTAAGAACATGCACCTGAAAGTCGGTTGCCGTCTGAAATGGCCTTGTAAAGGCTGTTGCAGCGGCACGAATAACACGACGCAGGTCACGTTGAATATCGTTCCAGCGACAGGCAAGGCCAAAGTCAATGGCCATCCGGGTTAGGCAGCTTTGCAGGCCCTCGGATCTTGGGTAATACACACGGTAGGACGGAGGATCGGAGTCGAGGTAGTCGGTGGCAACAGCGGGCCTTACAAACAGGTTCTCACCACCATAGTCGGTGCGACGCAGAATTCGGGTTGTAATGGAGTTGAAGAACGACTCGGCAAGCTCGGGCTGCTTGTGGTCGGTAAGAAGCATGATGAATGCTTTTTTTACCTCGGCCCAGGTGCCTTCATTCATTGGCACTGATGACGACTTGGATAAAAGTGCATCCGTTGTCTCTTTGACGCGCTCGTCATAGAAGGCAATTCTTTCTTTGGCAAGTTCGCGTATGGCGCTATAGCGCCCTGCCTCGAACGCGGATTTGGCTTGTTGAGCGTTGTAGCGGAAAAGACCATAGTGGCGATGAAAGCCACTGAGAATAAGGGTAGCAATGTCGATTGCATTGGATGCTAATGCCATGGTTCTAACCCTGAAGACTGAAGCCCTGGGTCACCTGCGAGCGGTCACGGGCAATACTCATGATGAGACCAAGGCCAACGCCCAGTGTAATCAGGGCCGTGCCCCCATAAGACATGAAAGGAAGGGGCACGCCAACCACAGGAAGAAGTCCAGTGACCATGCCTAAATTAACAAACACATAGGTAAAAATAGTAAGGGCTAGGCTTGCAGATAAAAGCCTACCAAAGGGGGTTGGCGCCCCAAGTGAAATCCACAGACCCCGAAGAATAAGAGCAAGATACAGGGCCACTAAAATGGCAGCACCAAGAAAACCAAACTCTTCGGCAAAGCCAGCAAAAATAAAGTCGGTGTCACGCTCGGGAATGAAGTCAAGCTGCGCCTGTGTACCTTTTAACCAGCCCTTACCCCACAGGCCCCCTGATCCAATGGCGGTCATCGACTGCAGAATGTGAAAGCCTTTTCCAAGAGGGTCGCGATGGGGATCGAGCAGTGTGCAGACGCGTTGCTTCTGATACTCCCGAATACCGGGCCAGTCGACCCCTTGGGTACAAAGGCTGTCACCAAATACCACCAAGACAATCAACACGATGCCAATGGCACTGCCCACTAATCCAATGAGTCGCCAAGACATTCCTGCAGAGTAGAGAACAAAAAGACCCGAGGCGGCAACAAGAATGGCAGTGCCGAGGTCAGGTTGTCTCAAGATAAAGAGAACGGGTATGGCCAGAACGCCTGCAACCACCAGCCAATCTCGCGCCGTTCGTAAGCCTTCCCGCTGCTGAACCACCCAGGCCAGCATGAGAGGCATGGCAATTTTCATAATTTCTGAAGGTTGAATACGGGTAATACCAAGATCGAGCCAGCGCGTCGCGCCCTTGGAGGTGTCGCCAAAAAGTGCAACCGCAACCAGAAGCAGAAGGCCAAGACCGTAAAGTGGTATTGCAATTTTTTGTAGCCAGGTTGCTGGAATCTGCGCAAGCATAAGCATGATGAAGGCTGCAACAACTAAATTGCGTAGATGGTTAAAGAAGCGCTCTGGCTCCGCATGGCTAGCGCTGTAAACCGCAAGAAGGCTCAGCCCAGCCAGGCCAATGAAGATAAAAAAAAGTGGCTGGTCCATGGCAAAAAAACGTTGCCTTAACCAGAGCGAAAAAGCTCGCCAGCCCTCGTCAGCACGACGATCATTCACGGCAGTTCATGCCCTTCTCCCTTTCTTGTTACCAAGAGGTAGTCAAAAACCTTACGGGCAAGGGGCGCAGCGGCGGCGGCCCCGAAGCCGCCATTTTCGACAACAACAGCCACCGCCACCTTTGGGGCGTCAGCAGGTGCGTAGGCAATGTAAAGCGAATGATCCCGAAGTCTCTCGGGGACTTTTTCTTCTTCATAGACTTCATCTTGTTTAACGCTAAAAATTTGAGCGGTTCCGGTTTTACCAGCCACGCTGTAAGGAACCCCAGCCATGACGCGTGCCCCAGTCCCCGATTGATTGACCTCGACGAGGGCCTCATGGACGATATCGATCCACTCTTGTTTGAAGCCAAGACTTCGTTCAACGATCGGCGTTAGCTCGACCTGCTCACCCGTCTGAAAGTTTTCAATAGACTTCACAAGGCGTGGACGAAGAAGTTTTCCCCCATTCGCAAGGGCAGCTGTCGCGCGTACAAGCTGAAGGACCGTAAAAGCGTTATACCCCTGACCAATCCCAATCGAGGGGGTCTCACCCGTCAGCCACTCTTTGCCAAAGCGTTTGAGCTTCCACTCCGACGAGGGCAGGATTCCAGCGGTCTCACCTTCGATATCAATGCCTGTTGTTCGGCCAAAGCCAAAGGGGGAAATAAACTGGTGAACGGTGTCCACCCCCATATCATGGGCAAGCTTGTAGTAATAGGTATCACTTGAGACGACAATTGACTTCTTTAAATCAACACGCCCATTGCCTTTGGGGTTGTAATCACGGAACCTGTGATTACCGAGCATGAAATAGCCTGGGTCTTGAATGGCCTCGTCGGGAGTGCGGGCTCCTGAGGCAAGCCCAGCGATGGCCATAAAGGGTTTATAGGTCGAGCCGGGAGGATAAATGCCTCGTAGGGCCCGATTTAATAGGGGTACGTCTGGCGATTGATTCAGCTGATTCCAGAGATCGGGATCGATGCCGTCAACGAAAGCGTTTGGGTTGAAGTTCGGCATGGAGACCATAGCAAACAGCTCGCCTGTGGTGGGCGACATGGCCACGAGCGCGCCGCGTCTTCCTGCATAAGCCTCTTCCACCATTTTCTGAAGCCCGTGGTCGATGGACAGCTGAAGGTTTTTCCCGGGAATGGGGGGGTTGAGGTCAAGCTGGCGAACCAGCCTTCCGCTTGCAGTCACTTCAATTTTTTGGAAGCCAGGAACCCCTTTCAGAGCAGCCTCGTAGCTCTTTTCAATGCCGAGTTTTCCAATGTGACTTATGCCGAAGTAGTCCTTCAGCAGGTTGGTATCGGTTAAATTCTCGCGGTCGGCACTTGAGATACGACCGATATGCCCAAGCAGATGCGAGGAGGAGTCAGCAAAGGGATAGCTGCGGAGGGTTCGTTGTTGAATGTTGACGCCCGGTATTTCTGTCACACGAGTGACGAGTCTGGCCACTTCCTCATCGGTGAGTTTGGTCTTAAGCGGGATGCTGTCGAATCGCCGGGCCGCGGCCGCGGCCCGGCGAAAGCGACGGATCTCAGCGGGCGTAATCAAGATGACTTTGGCAATTTCCTCGAGCGTTCGGTTTAAATTTTTTGCCTGAAATGGCTCAATTTCAAGGGAGAATCCGGCATCGTTTCGGGCAAGGGTCTCGCCATACCGATCAAAGATTCGTCCTCGCGGCGGTTGTATGGGTAGAAGAGCAACTCGGTTTTCTTCTGCTTTGGCGGCATGGTCCTCGTGTTGCCAGACCTGTAGCTGACCGAAGCGCGTAGCCAGTGAACCGAGCCCAATTGCAATGGCAAGCGCCGCAAATGAGGCCCTTTGTCGAAAGTCTGAGCTTGACTGGCTGCTGAACTCCATTGCGAGGTCGTTAGGTCTTCATAGGGCTAACCCGGCTTTCGCGTCTGCATTCGACCCGGGCGAGACTTTCGTTGCAGGACAAGCTGAATAATTCGGCTCACAAAGACCCACAACAAGGCCTCTGCTGCGGGCTGAAGAAAGAGGCTGTTGTCGGGTCCGAGCCCTTCAACCATCCAGCGCACGGCAAAGACACTGCCAAGTGAGATGAGAAAAAGTGGATAAAGGTGAGCAACCTGACCCCAGGCCTGGAAGTCTGGGATGCGGCGATGCAAGGTGATGGCTCCATAACTAAGAATGGAGTAGGCAAGAGCATGCTGGCCCATTAGAACACCTTGATGAACATCCATTACAAGACCAAGCAACCATGCGGGAGCAAGTCCAATACGACTGGGCAAAAAAATGTTCCAGAAGACCAGGACGATGGCAAGTATGTCTGGAACAGGCCAGTTTGGTGGCCAGGGCAAAAAATTAAAAATAAGTGCGGCCGCCATGGTTGTAGAAATAAAACGAAGGCTTGGGGCTCTGCCAATGACAGCCTGAGGTCTCATGGGCGCAGGGCTTCTGCGTTAGGGTTTGTCGTAGCCGAACTGGTGGCGGGGGGCTTGGTACTTCTAGCCGCAGGACCCGGCGTAACGATGGTACTTGCGGCATTTCCCGTGCCGCCCTTTCGAAGGATAACAAGCACCTCTTTGTAGCGGGCCACCGAGGCCGCGGGAATTGCAGTGACAGTTGGAAACTGGCCTTGCGCTGCAGGCACCACCAATGACACCCGTCCAACGGGAAGCCCAGCCGGATAGAGCCCGTCAAGGCCCGAGGTCACAATTTCATCACCTTCTTTAAGTTCAGCAGCAAGATTCACGTAGCGCACACGAAACTCATCGGCCTGACCATTGCCCTGGGTGATACCACGCACTCCGCTACCCGGTAAAAAGACTGGCACGAAGAGTTGTTCGTCAGAAAGCAGGCGCATTTCGGATGTAAGAGGAAAGACACGGCTTACCTGTCCGATGACTCCATCGCTGTTGATGACGGGGTCGCCCACCGACAGCCCCTGGTCGAGCCCTAGGTTAATAAGTACTTTGCGAGCAAGACCGTCTTTGAGACTTGCCCGAACTTCACCGGCCCGGCTTTCAGGGAAAGCGGTGGACTTTAAATTAAGTAAAGCGCGCAGGTTCTCGTTGTCGCTTCTAAGTTGATTTACCAATAAGAGAGTCTGTGCTTTGTCGGTTTTTTCATCGCGAAGTCTGTCCACCTCGTTAGCAAGTTCGGATACAGACTGCAGCCGTTCACCCGCCCAGTAGGCGAAGTCGCGCGGCATAAGCAAGGCCTCGGTGACAGGGTACAAGATGACACTCACTCCTTGTCTTAGAGGTGTGGCAATTACAAAGCGGCGGTCAAGCTGCATGACGACGACGGCAGCCGTGAGCGCGATGGCCAGCTTAATACGGGCAGAAAGGCCTTGCCGAAAAAAAGCTGGAGGGCTTTGAGATAGAGCCAATGTGAGTGGCTCCGATTATTCGGTCGATAAAACGCCGGTTAGTTCGTCAATTCGTTCAATGGCCTCGCCGCAGCCTCGCACAACACAAGAAAGAGGGTCTTCAGCGACGTAAACCGGCAATCCGGTTTCTTCCGTAAATAAGCGGTCGAGATCTCGAAGTAAGGCGCCCCCCCCAGTAATCACCACGCCTCTTTCGGCAATGTCGGCTGCGAGCTCGGGCGGGGTGTTTTCAAGGGCATTCTTTATGGCCACAACAATTTGACTAATGGGATCCGTGAGCGCCTCAAGAATTTCGTTGCTTGAAATAGTGAAGCTGCGAGGAATACCTTCACTAAGATTTCGGCCTCGCACTTCCATCTCGCTCACCGAACTTCCAGGAAACGCTGAACCTATTTCTTTCTTGATGGCCTCGGCGGTTTGATCGCCAATAAGCATGCCGTAGTTACGGCGAATGTAGTTCACAATGGCTTCGTCGAACTTATCGCCTCCAACGCGAATGGAGTTGGAATAGACAAGACCGCCAAGCGAGACCACTCCAATTTCGCTCGTACCACCGCCAATGTCTACAACCATAGAGCCGCAGGGCTCGGCAATAGGGAGACTGGCACCAATAGCGGCCGCCATAGGCTCTTCGATTAGATACACCTGGCTCGCACCCGCAGACAGGGCCGATTCACGAATGGCTCGGCGTTCAACCTGAGTGGAGCCGCAGGGCACACAAATAATGACGCGAGGGCTTGGCGAGAACAGCTTTTTCTCGTGCACCATTTTGATAAAGAGTTTGAGCATCTGCTCGGTCACCGTGAAGTCGGCAATAACACCGTCCTTCATAGGTCGAACTGCCTCAATGCTTCCGGGAACCTTTCCGAGCATCTGCTTGGCCTTGGTGCCCACTGCCTCGATGGTCTTCTTTCCTCCTGGCCCACCGTCGTGACGAATGGCAACCACGGATGGCTCGTTCAGAACAATGCCCTTACCCCGACTGTATATTAGGGTGTTGGCTGTACCAAGATCGATTGCTAAATCTTGGGAAAACAATCCGCGCAGAGATCCAAACATAGAAGGTTCCAAATCCAGGTGACTAATGAAGAAATAGGAAGAAAATGGCGATAATCACAGATTATCCACAATCTTAAGCGCTTTTCTGACGTGTCGCTTTCCAAAGACCAGTTTGACAAACTTGCAAGGCTTAGCCGCCTGTCGGTGACGGCTGACGACCATGACCGTATCTTGCCTGCGATTGAGGCCATGGTGACATGGGCAGATACCCTTTGTCAGGCACCCACCGAAGGCCTTGAGCCCATGGCGAATCCGCACGACATGGTGTTGCGATTACGAGAAGACTGCGTCCAACCCCTGCCTGATCGAGAGGAACTGATGCGTAACGCGCCTGCCGCGGCAGAAGGCTTCTTCCTTGTTCCTAGAGTTGTGGAATAAGGCGCCTGGCTATGGAGTTTCGTTTTTTACCCCTCTCCGAGCTCAGGCGTGCCCTGGATACCGGCATGGTCTCGGTCGAAGAACTTGCTCAAGATTATCTTGCGGCTCTGCAGAAAGAGACCCTGGGAGCAAGCCTCTCCGTCGTCCCCGAGCTTACGCTTGCGCAGGCCCGTGAATGCCAGAATCAGTTTGAAAAAACACCACTGGAGCAGCGCTCGCCCCTTTTGGGCATACCGGTTATTCACAAAGATGTCCTTGTCACGCGTAGCTGGCCAACCACAGCGGGCTCCAAGATTTTGAAGAACTACCAAAGCCCATTTAATGCACATGTGGTCGATCAACTGCAGGCGGCAGGTATGGTCTGTCTGGGTAAAGCCAACTGCGATGAGTTCGCCATGGGATCGGCCAACGAACACTCTGCCTACAAGCCAGCACGTAACCCTTGGGATATCGAACGAATTCCTGGTGGGTCTTCGGGTGGCTCCGCCGCGGCGGTAGCCGCTGGGCTAGCACCGGCTGCAACAGGAACGGATACCGGCGGCTCGATTCGTCAGCCTGCAGCCATGTGCGGCATTACAGGTATTAAGCCAACCTACGGGCGCGTCTCACGCTGGGGTCTTGTAGCCTATGCATCAAGCCTTGATCAGGCGGGACCCATGGCTCGCACTGCGCAAGACTGTGCCTGGATGTTGTCGGCCATGGCGGGTTTCGACCCCAAAGACTCCACAAGCCTTAACCGGCCGTCAGAAGATTTTGCCCGCCTTCTAGGTCAGCCCATGACTGATGTTGCCAGTACCAATCAGCCGCTGAAAGGTCTGAAGCTTGGCCTGCCCATTCAGTATTTCTCGAATCAAATCGCACCCGCGGTTGCTCAGGCCATTGAAGAGGCGCTGAAGGTCTTGAGAGCGCTTGGAGCCGAGACACTTGAAGTGGACTTACCCCGCACCGACCTTTCGCTTCCTGCCTACTACGTTATTGCACCGGCAGAGGCCTCAAGTAATTTGTCGCGGTTCGATGGGGTTCGGTATGGCCATCGGTCTGCCCAGGCCAACAACTTGGAGTCGCTATATTGCTTAAGTCGTACCGAGGCCTTTGGGCCCGAAGTTCGTCGGCGCATTCTGCTTGGAAGCTATGTACTTTCGCATGGTTATTACGATGCCTATTACCTGCAGGCACAAAAGGTTCGGCGGCTGGTGGCCATGGACTTTGAACGAGCGTTTGAGCATTGTGATTTTATTGTTGGGCCGGTGTCACCCGTCACGGCTTGGCGTCATGGCGAGGCCCCTGCACTCGAGGCGGCCAAGGACAACCCTTTGTTGGCTGAGTATCTCTCCGATGTCTTTACGCTTGGTGCAAGCCTCTCAGGACTGCCTGCCATGTCGATGCCCTGTGGTTTTGAAGCATTAGCCGGTGGGCCAGGCCTTCCTGTAGGTCTCCAGCTCATTGGGCCAAGGTTTGAAGAGGCCAAAATGCTTGCCCTTGCCGATCACTTTCAAAGAGCAACACACTTTCACGATCAGACGCCCAATGCCTTGGGAGCCCTTTCATGACGACCTGGGAAATCGTGGTGGGTCTTGAGACGCATGTGCAACTTAAGACGCAAAGCAAAATGTTCTCGCCTGCACCCACAGCGTTTGGTGCCCAGCCCAATACCCAGGCCCATCCCATCGATCTTGCACTACCTGGGGTTCTACCCAGCCCAAACCGAGGAGCCATTTACTGTGCCATTCGCTTCGGACTTGCTGTGGGTGGCGACATTGCGCGCCGATCGGTTTTTGCGCGAAAAAACTATTTCTACCCCGATCTTCCTAAGGGCTATCAAATTAGCCAGTACGAACTGCCCGTGGTTTCAGGCGGACGTCTTTCGTTTAGTCTGCCGGACGGCTCTTTACACGCCGTGCAGCTTACTCGTGCGCATCTTGAAGAAGACGCGGGCAAGTCGGTCCACGAGGGGCTTGCAGGTCTTGCCCCTCAGACGTCGGGCATTGACCTGAATAGGGCAGGTACGCCCTTGCTTGAAATTGTCACCGAGCCCGTGATGCGTTCGGCCCAAGAGGCCGCCGCTTATGCTCGCGCGCTGCATGGGCTGGTGACCTGGATGGACATATGCGATGGCAATTTGCAAGAAGGATCGTTTCGTTGCGATGCCAATGTATCGGTGCGGCCTAAGGGCAGTGAGGTTTATGGCACGCGCTGTGAAATTAAAAATATCAACTCGTTTCGTTTTCTCGAGCAGGCTATTGAATACGAAGCCGCTCGTCAGATTGAACTTATTGAATCCGGTGGCCAGGTTCGTCAAGAGACCCGGCTTTTCGATTCCGACCGTAACGAGACGCGTTCCATGCGGTCCAAAGAAGATGCCCACGACTACCGTTATTTTCCTGACCCCGACTTGCCGACTCTGTTGATTGATGAAAAGACCATTGATCGGGTGAGGCAGTCGATGCCCGATTTACCCGAGCAGGCGCGCACTCATCTTATGCAAACCTTTGGCTTGTCGGCTCAAGATGCTAATTTGGTGACCACAAGTCGTGATGCCCTGGCTTTTTTCCAGATGACGATGGATGCGTTACCTGGGCTTGAGCCCTCGAAGACGGCCAAGCTTGTGGTGAATTGGATGGCCGCTGATCTCTCTACCTTTCTAAATCGCTCCGAGGGTCTTGGTTGTGCAGATGCCCCAGTGACCCCTTTGCTGCTTGCTTCTTTGCTTCAGCGACTGGAGGATGGAACGATTTCATCGAAGATCGCTCGCGATCTTTTTGCGCAGCTTTGGCAGGACCCGAAGCAGACAGTGGACGGTCTGATCGAGACCCAGGGGTTACGCCAGGTTCAGGATACGGGTCAGATTGACGGCTGGGTGGACGAGGTGATTGCAGCAAACCCCAAGATGGTGGACGAGTACAAGTCGGGCAAAGAAAAGGCTTTAAACGCCATGGTCGGCCAAGTGATGAAGAAGTCTCAAGGCAAGGCCAACCCCGCGGTCGTTACCCAGGCGTTAAAGTCGAAGCTCGACGCGTAGACGCCAGACCAGCCAAAGACCTGGTAAAGAAGCCACGAAGGAGCCAAGAAAGAAACTTGGCCAACCGTAGTCGGTTGCAGCATGCCCAGCAATAGGCCCCACCCAGACCCGGCCTACCGAGGCCAACGCAGAGAGCAAAGCAAACTGAGTGGCCGTGAATCGTTGATCGCATAGACTCATAAGAAGGGCCACAAAGGCAGCGGTGCCCATGCCGCCCGCCAGATTCTCAAGTAGAATCACCAGGGTCATCTCAAGCAGGCTTGGGGGTTCTTGCACAGCCAGCCACCAAAAGCCCAGATTGGTGATGGCCTGAAGAAACCCGAACAAAAGCAACGATCGCCAAAGCCCGAGGCGAGCAATGAGCAGTCCGCCCGCCAGGCCGCCAACAAGCGTTGCAAGTAGACCCATGCCCTTGTTTACCGCCCCCACCTCGGCTGCCGAAAAGCCAGCGCCGCGAATGAGAAAGGCCGTTGACAGGCTGCCTGCAAAGGCATCGCCGAGCTTGTAAAGCACAATACAGCCGAGTACGGCTATGGCCGCCTTGCGACTAAAGAACTCTTTGAAGGGTTCAACAACCGCCTCGCGAAGACTCTTGGGTGGGCTCGTTTCAGAGGGCTCGGGCACAAAGACAGCAAGCATCGCAAGGCCCACAAGAATGGCGGCCATAAGCTGATAGGCCCCTGCAAATCCTAGGTAAAGGTCAGCGAGCATGAGTGCAAGCCCGCCCGAGACCAGCATGGCAATGCGGTAGCCGATGACAGACCAGGCGGCCCCGAGGCCTCGCTGCTCGGGCTTTAACGATTCTGCGCGCCATGCATCAAAGACAATGTCGAAGCTTGCCGAGAAGATCACAAGCATGAGGGCCACCACCGAGATGTAAACAAGGCCATTGGGTGCCATGGGCTCTGCAAGCGAGAGCGCCCAGGTGCTTGCGGCAAGCGCTAAAAGAAGAAAGACCTGCCAACCACGTCGACGCCCACCCTTTCTTCCACCAAGCTGAAATCGGTCCAGTGCAGGGGCCCAGGCAAACTTATAGGTGTACGGAATACCAAGCACGGTAAGCCAGCCAAGGGTGGTGAGGTCAACGCCTTCCACCGTTAACCAGGCTTGTAGCGTACCTGCCGATAAAGCCAGTGGCAGTCCGCTGGCAAAGCCCAGAGCAAGGGTAAAAAACAACAGCCCTCTAGGGACGACAGCAGCAACCCCGGGCGCCTGCGGGCTCACGCCAGCGCCTCAGCGATTACACTTTTCTTCACGTCGCTTCTTAACAGGGTTTTTTTCATGTCTTCTAAGAGTATCGGAGTTTTAAGACCTCGCCTTGTGGCCGGCCTCATGGGTGCTTTTTTGATAAGTGCCATGACGGGTTGTGCAAGCCCGCGCATGGCCTCGGCCGATGCCAACGACACGGTGGGGGTGGGCTCGAAGTCAGAACTTCGTAGGCTTGTTCCAGCCCAGCAGCTTGAGCGTACCGCCGCACAGCAGTTTGAGGCGTTGAAAGACGAGGCTCGCAAGAAAGGGGCGCTTTTGCCACCCTCGCACCCAACCAGTGAAAAACTTGTGGCCATGGCCAATAGGCTCAAGCCTCA
>JAYNLI010000023.1:0-19800 GCA_038111655.1 Bordetella sp. | reverse complement strand
GGCCTGCACGGTGTACTCCTTTACCGGGGTTGGGCACTGTCGTACACGGCGCACCGAACCCCTTATGTTCCTGCTGGCGCACGACCCGAGCAAACCTTAATTGATTGCCCGGGGCTTTGCCTCAGACGATTCAGCACCACCCGCATCCCGCTTGGGGAAAGCAACAAAAGCTTCGGCCTGACTTCGACGCGTGGCATCGCGTAGCGCCTCCTTATAACGTTGCTGCTCTAGCGTAATTAAGGCCTCCAGCTGTCGCTTCAGGTTCGTGACATTGCCTCCCACAGCCTGCAACTGCTTCACCTCGTCGGTCACCGAACCAACCTTCTTCGTTACGCCGGCAACCTCTTTATTCACGTCGACAATCTTGGCACTTGTGTCGGAGAGCGCCTTGGACTGGGACTTAATTTGCCCCTCGAGACCTGCCACCTGCTTTAGTAGCGCCTCCAACTGGGGATTAGGTGTCGGAGGCTTGGGTTTGGAGAGTTCTGCAAACCGCTTGGCATCCTCTTCAGCCTGCTTGGCCATGGACTCCTCCTGCTTCTTCAGAGACGCCGCGAATTCCTCAACCCGCGCAGCAATTTGCTGGTACGACTGCGAGATTTCTTCATTGCGCTTGGCCATGCCCATCAGGTCTTGGTTCATACCCCGCACGGAGTCCAAGCTGTCACGAAACTCAATAAGCTGAGTCCCCATCTTAATAAGCAAAATGTCAGACTGAGAGATTTTGCTTCCCATTTGAACGGCCATGGCAGCAAACACGCCAGCACCGGCCAGAATGAATACAACCGATGCAGCAAGCAGAAAGCCAGTGATTTTCTGACCCTGAGTTGCGCCTTTGGTAAGCCGCCCCGTTGCCTCGAACAACGACTTGTGAGTGGTTGAGGCAGAACTTGCAGCCTTATTAGCAACCTCTGCGGCATCAAGAACGGTCGAGATAATGGTCTGCAGCTGCTCAGCCGCTTTCTCAGCCTCTTGCTTAGCCTGAAGATGTGCTTTTTCGGCAGCACGAAAATCGGCCTCGGCAGCCTTAAGCTCTTTTACTAAACTAGGGTCAATAGGCTCTTGCTCAATGGCCTTCTCGACGTCATCGGCAATGGGCTCATCTGAAACGGGGGGCTCAGCGCCAGCCGCGGCGTCTTCGGCCTCTGCGGCCTCTTGCTCAAGTTCTTTGTCGTCTACTCCGGACTTTTCTTCTGCCATGGTTGAACCTTTCTAATTCGAGAAACAGCACTGGCCGCTGCTGGCTCAGGGCTGCTCGAGACAACCGACACCGTTGCCAATCCTTTTCGTATATCGGCAGTTTGCTCACGAATTACAGTGAGTCGCAGCTTTATTTGCTCAACATCCCCAAAATAAGCAACGGGCTGAAAGATCGGTTTGGGAACTTTACGCAGAAGCTCGTCAATGCGACTGGGCTTTCGACTGCCCCAATGCCCAGACTTTGCGCGGTGCAATGACTCTTCAGGAAGCTCAATGCGACCACGTTCCACAATGGCTTTTTTAAGCGAAACAAATCCCGATAACTTTGTGGAAGTCGCTTGCCCCCCTTGGTTTCGATCGTTAATGGCCTCGGTGTCACCCCCACCTTGGTAGCGATCGTTAAAAGCCTGCGGACTGCCGGCGCCCTCAAAACGGTCTTCAATGGGCTTGTTATCAGCGCCCCCCTGGAATCGATCATTAATGGCTCCAGCGGCGGAGGCTCCCGCGAATTTGTCATCTAAAGAACCCGCGCTACCGCCGCCCTCCGTGCGATCTTGAAAGCCCTCTCGCTGAAGGCTCGGTCCCTCGGTTGCCGATTGCTTTTGTGTGTCAGGCCCACCCTGGTAGTTGTCTCGAATGGCAGCACCTGCATGGCCTGCCGCATCACGATCTTCAATACCAGTCTGGCCTTGACCGGCCAGGTAGCGGTCCGCCGCACCCGCCGATGCCTCGCCTGACTCAAAGCGATCACCCTTGTCGCCGCGCGAGGCGGTCTCGAACCGGTCGCGACCATAGCCCGACGAGCTTGGTGCAGCCGACTGAAAATCATCTTGAATGGATCGGGTATCGGCGCTTTGCGGAATAGCCCTGCGGCTCACCGCCACGGTGCCCCCCTCTACAACGGAGACCTCGTGGGCGCTGTTAGACCGAATAATTTCTCCAGCCTTATTGCTCCACTTCAAGCGTCGCTTAGGTCGCTGCGGTGCCTGCCCTTGGGAGGCACCCACGCTTGTACTGCTTGATTCTGCCTGGCCTGGGGCCAAATTGTCTTCCATTGCCTGGGGCTCCTAATGCTTCGGTGACCCTTGCAAAAAGTCACGCCTAATTAGGGATTCGGCAGCAAGGGGCGAATTTTAGAGGCCTCTCGCAACCACATATCGCGAGGAAGCCCGGGCTGTGCCATAAACCATTGGGCCTGCTCCATGGATTCAAAGGGTCCTGAGACAAGCACGAAATTAGGCTTAGGACTTCCAGGGGTACGCCGGAGTTCCAAGAGCCGAGCCTGTCGAAGTGCCGGCCGGCTTCTCCAGAAAACCTCGACGTTGCCACGACTAGGCGAAGCGATGTGCTGCACATAAAAACCCGCGCTAAGGCCGGTGAGTACGTCGGGGCGAGTGACACCACCCGAGGGTGGTGTTGGCGCGGAGGCGGCTGGCGCCGGGGCTTGCCGAACCACGGAAGGTGATACAGGTGCAGGCCGAACCGCTGCAGATGCAGGTGCAGCAGTCGATGCAGCAGGTGGCGAGACCGAAGGCGGTGTGGACGACTCGAGTGAAACAGCGGAGTTCACTGTCTTCGGGGCAAGACGAACGGCAGGGTCGGTTTCTTGGCGCTCGGGAATAGGACCCTTCACAATAAACTGACGCTGGCCCGCCCTAGCACTGGGCGCTGCGGCGGTTGGAGTATTCGGTGCGGCTGCGGCCTGCGGACTTGCGGTGGCCTCAGCTTGGTTAGCGCGCGCGGCAGGCCCTGCTAGGGGTGCAGCCGCAGGATCGGATGAGCTGAGCGGCTGACCAGGCGAGCCCTCGGTGCTTGGGGTTGATGAAGCCGCCGACTCAGGCGTACTGCCTGCAGCGGGGTTCGCTGCAAATGGCGTTTGCGGAATAACGGCCGGGGGAGCGGCTGGCGTATCCGCTCCCATCTCAGGCAGGCGTTGTATCAGTGTTAGCAGTGCCGAGGCTCCCAAGGCAAGAATGCCGACAACCAAGATGGCAGGGAACTTTTTCTTGGGTGCTGTAACCGGCAGGCGAGTGTCGGCCGCAAGCGCCTCTGCAGGCTCGTCATCCAAGGTGCCCGAAAGTCGGGGCTCCTCTTTGGCATTTGCCCCAGCGTTTCGAACTGGCGCCATGGTGGCTGAAAACGACGGGGCCTGGCTCACGGCCTCTGGAATATCCTGGACGGATGCCTTGCCTGCCGCCTTATTGGCTGTTCGCTTAGCAAGTTCCGACTGGGTAGAGCCTGGCGAGAGCCCAAGCGCCTCATCGGCGCGGGCAAGCACAGAGAGCGTCTCTTGTAAGGCCTGGCTGGCATTGGATTCTTCCCCCAACAGGGCAAGAAAAGCCTGGGCCTCTGGTAAAGAACCCTGGGCCGTCGCCCGGTCAAGCAGGTCTTGCTTCTCGGTGGCAGTGGGCAGGCTTAATTCCCAATGCACCATTCGCTTGCCAAAGGCCTCAACTTTTTTAGGGGCATCGGCATGGGCATGCAACAACAGCGCAACTCGGGTATTGGCGCCAGGGAAGTCTTTAAGAAGCCGCGCCAGCAGTTGTACCTCGCGAACACCCGTGGCTCGACCGTCGTAAACCAGAAGAAGACGACTGGGCGCCATGGAGCCCTCGGTCTTGAGGGCTTCCGAGACCGACATGCTGGCCAGGATGCGATTAAAGCGATCAATGAGGGCGTCGGTGCTGTCGGGCGAATAAATTTCAACAGCAAGCCTAGAGGTTCGTCGCAGCTGCTCTGCAAAAAGACGACCGTAGTGGTCGAGCAGCGCATCGCTATGAGAAATAAGAGCAATACTCAACTGCTCGTCGGTGACCGCCCGCACCATACGGTCCAGCCGAACTTTGTCGTCGGGCCGAACAAAAAGATCGGGGTTGTAACCAAGGTCAGGGCTGTCCATAGCCTACAGTTTACTGGGTTGCGGCCCTTCTTCCGAAAGCATCAAACTGCATGGAATCTGGGACTTTTGGGTGGGGCTTCGCAGGAAGGCTTCCGTCAGGATTGGTGCTGTTTAAGTTAAAGACATAGGCAATCACCTGCGCAACCGCAAAATACAAATCATGATGAATGGGCTGGTCAACCTGTGAAGTGTAATAGAGCGCTCGGGCCAGAGGTGGGGCTGGGAAAATGGTGACGCCATGATTCTTCGCCTCTTCTCGAATTCGAAAGGCTAACTGATCAGCTCCCATCGCCACCACAACAGGGGCTCCATCAGAATTCGGGTCGTAGGACAAAGCGACAGAGAAGTGCTCAGGGTTCGTGACCACCACATCGGCATCTTTCACTTTCTCAAGCATACGTCCGGCGGCCATTTCCATCTGCCGCTGACGAATCTTCCTTTTAACCTGAGGGTTGCCCTCCATGTCCTTCATCTCTTCTTTGACCTCTTGTTTGGTCATTTTCATCTTCTCGTTATAAGAATGTTTTTGATACGGGACATCGATTAACGCGATGATGATGAGCGAGGCAGCAACAATAAGCGACGAAATTGCAATAAGCTCGCCAGACTTCACAAGGGCGGGCTTTAATGGCATATCGCCGAGCATCATGAATTCATCAATCTGCAAAGCAATGGTGAAATAAAGTGTCGATGCCACCAGGCCAAATTTCAGGAGCGCCTTTGATAACTCAACCAAAGCGTTAAGACTTACAAAGCGCTTCATACCACTAATAGGGTTTAGCTTGTTGAACTTTGGCTCTAAACCTTTCCAGGTGAAATTAAAGCCACCCGTTGCCGTTGAAGACGCTATGGCCACGACAATGCTAACCGCAAAGAAAGGAACAAAAATTAAAAACATGTAAAAAGCTTCTTTTGCCAGCATCACAGGCAACAAGTTGGGGGAATCAAGGGTTCGCTTGTCGAGTACAAAGCCGGCTCCGAAAAGATCGGCTAACTGAAAGAAAAACCAACCCCCAAAAAATACAAATAAAGCCAGCAAAACGACAAGTTCAGCCGCTGCTGGAAGCTCTTTTGATCGCGCAATTTGACCCTCTGAGCGCGCCTTTTGAAGCCGTTTGCCAGTGGGCTGTTCGCTGCGTTCTTGGCCGTCAGCGTTCTCAGCCATTACTCAACCCCAAGAATCATACGAACCTGCGCAAACGCCCCCATCCACAGCCATTGAATTCTGGCAGAAATGGAATCCATGGAGGCATACAGAACCCCGAAACCCACTAGAATCAAAGCGGGAAATCCAACAGCAATAATGTTGAGTGTTGGCGCGGCCCGCGTTACAACTCCCAGGCCAATGTTCACCGTGAGAAGAACCACCAGTATCGGAAGAGACAAAAGAACAGCCCCCGTGAACATCATGGATGACCACGCAATTAGGCTGCCCATTGCATCAATACTAATTAGCCCAGTGCCAATTGGGAGCAATTGAAAACTCTGAAGTAGAAGCTCGAGCATGAGCACATGGCCGCCCAGGCCTAGAAAGATGAGACTCGCCATGATGACCAAAAGCTGTCCAATCACGGGAACGTTTCCGAAGTTGGGGTCCATAAGAGATGCCATGGCTAGACCCATCTTGCTAGCGATCGTCTGACCACCCACAACAACCGCAGCCAGAACGATTTGAAGCATTAGACCCATAAGCAGTCCAATAGCCGCCTGGTTAAATACCTCGACAAGACCTTGAGCAGTGGTGGGATCAAGCCGCGGCCAGTCCATAAGCGGATAAATAAGCCAAGTCAATGCGAAGGCAAATACGATGCGGATGCGAATTGTGATGGCATCAAGCGAAAGAACGGGGGCCACCATTAGCAGCGCAGAGATGCGAATCATGGGCCATAAAAGCACTATGAAACGGTCAGCAATATCTGCGGCCAACAAGGTAAACATATGAGACTTAAGACTGTCGAGTTTTACGAAAAGAGCGACGGAATTCTTTGAAATACGTCTCTTGTAAAGTCTACAAGTGTCCCAATTTGCCAGCTGCCGAAGACGGCAAGCGCAACGCCAATAGAAACGAGTTTGGGGATAAAGCTTAACGTCATCTCGTTAATGGACGTAGCGGCCTGGAAAACCCCAACCAAAAGACCAACACATAGGGCGATGCCCAAGAGCGGAAGGGCGACAAGCATTGTAATGAAGAGGGTCTCTTTTGCTAGATCAACAACAGCAGCAGCGTCCATTTTTTATCCTAGTTTTGACTGTTAGAGGGATAAACTCTCTTCAGCAAAAACTAGGCCGAACCCTAGGGAGCGCTTTTACATCACCTGACCCGTGACGAAGCTTGATGCTAAGGAACCCATTAGAAGCGTCCAGCCGTCTACCAAAACGAAGAGCATGAGCTTAAAGGGCATAGAAATCATCATAGGGGAGATCATCATCATTCCCATGGACATCAGAACACTGGCCACAATAAGATCAATTACCACAAAGGGAATGTAAATAAGAAAGCCAATGGTGAAAGCGCTTTTAAGCTCTGAAGTGATAAACGCAGGAACCAGGGTGACAAAAGGAACTTGTTCGGGACTGCTCACGTTGGTCTGTCGAGCAATCTCCAGAAACATTGCAAGATCGTCTTCCCGCGTCTGAGCCAACATAAAGGCTCTGATAGGTGCCTCCGCATTCGCAATCGCCTGAGAGAAAGGCATGCTTTCTTGCATGTAAGGTAGAAGTGCTGTCTCGTAAACCTGCACCATGACCGGGGACATAATAAAAATCGTTAGAAAAAGCGCAAGGCCAACTAAAACCTGATTGGGAGGTGTTCCGCCCGAACCTAGCGCCTGTCGCAAAATCGACATCACGACAATAATGCGAACAAACGAAGTCATGGTGAGCACCAATGACGGAATTAGCGTTAAAACCGTCATAAGCGCAAGCAGCTCAAGGGTTAAGCTGTAACGCGAACCTTCAACATTAACCACAGGAAGACCCTGGGCAAACGCAAACATTGGAAGAGCCAATAAAAATCCAGCTAAAAAAGCTCTCCTTGAAAAAAGTTTAAACGCCTTCTTCATGAAGGTCGCTTCCCCAAAAAGCCAGCAACGTTAAACCCAGAACTAGACACCGCTTTTGTAAACGCAGATCGAAAAGACATCGGGCTGGACTCAGCCTGCTTGACTTCGAGCGTGTCCATGGAGTCTCCCGATGATGAGGAATCAAGACTGACTTGCTCATTGCAGGGCCACTCGGCCAGGGTTCGAATCTGACCCACAGAGATTCCGACAAGAAGCTCTCGGTCTTTCACACGAAGCAGAACAATCTTCTGACGAGCACCGGCAGACATCGTCTCAAGGTGTTCAATTTGTCGCTCTTGCCGACCTCCTCCCGAAAGCCCTTGCATACGCTTCAAGGCAAAAAGAAGGACAGCCAAGAGTCCAATAACGAGCAGAAAACTACTGGCCAGGCCAAGCAGGTCCACCCCGGGCGGAAGTCCGGAAGTCATAGCGATCTCGAAGCTGAGGTTAGAGTTGTTTTAAGCGCTCGGCGGCCGGGACAACCCGAGTAAGCCGAATACCGTAGCGATCGTTCACCAAGACAATTTCGCCCTGGGCCACTACGGTGCTGTTCACAAGTAAATCAAGGGGCTCGCCCGCAAGCCGGTCCAGTTCCACAACACTGCCTTGTGAAAGCCGAAGCAGGTCACGAATTTTTAGCGATGCACGCCCAACCTCAATGGAGATGGTGACAGGAATGTTTTGAAGAACCTCGGGGTTAATTTGCCCCGACTCGGTGGCTTCAATAAGTTCGTCACCTTCCGGTGTGGTCTGATCTTCTGCAGTGTCATTTTCCATCTTGCATTCCTATCACGTCTGTACTTGGCCGGTGACATCCAGGGCGTCTTTAATTTGAATCGCCATTTGGGTGTCGACAACTCCTACCTCAGCATCAAACGTGCCAATATTGCAGATGTTAACGCGTGCAGTGTCAGGCTTTTTGAAATACAAGACATCGCCAATTCTTAAATTCTGAAGGGTATGCAAGGTGGTTTGAACCTGACCAAGCATAACCTGAAGCTCTAAAGAGGCCTCGTAGGTGGCTTCTTTGAGCTGATCGCGCCAGACTTTTTCTGAGCTCTCATTGCCATCGCCCGTTTGAACCCGGCTGCGCAGGACATCACGAATGGGCTTAAGCGACGCATAGGGGTGCACCAGATCAATGAACTTGTCTTTTGAGTTCTCGATCTCAAACCGACTTAAAACAACCAGGTCGTTTTCGTCAGCAATTTGTGCGAACTGCGGGTTGATCTCGGAATTGGCAAGCTCGAGGTCAAGCTTAAGAACAGGCGACCAAGCCTCTTTGAGCGACCGATAAAAAACCTCGAGAATAATACTAATAACTCTTGACTCGGTTGGCGTAAAGAGTCGAGTTGGGGGCAGCGGGCCCTTCGCAGTCCCGCTTGTTCCGAAACCACCAAAAAACACATCCAGCGACTGAAAAATCACCTGAGGCTCAATCACGATAAGCGAGAAACCCCGCAAGGGATTCATTCGAATCATGTTGACCGACAACGGCGCTTTTATCATCTTTAAGTAGTCACCATAACGAACGATCTCAGACTTCAGAGGCGAAATTTTTGGAGTAGAGCGCAGAACTTCTACGAGACCGAGACGAAACAAGCGCAGAAACCGCTCGTTAATCATCTCGATCGCACCCACATTAATGCCTAGGGTGCTATCCTCACTTGCAAGGTCGTGTTTACGAACCCGAACGCGGGTGTTATAACCGGTATCAACCGCAATCGAGCCGTCCTCCACCCCCTCTTGCAGGGCGGCAAGTTCTTCTTCGCTTAAAAGTCCGGTTGACATGGTGATTGATGAATTAAGTTTTCAGGCTGTTGATTGATTGCGCGCAAACCCCAAGGCTAAGAGGCTACGGGGCACATTAGGTGCCTATTGAATTATGAACTCCGTGAAGAGAACCTGCTCAATACCACCGAAGTCTTCGTATCGCTCCAGGACAGCGTTCATGGCCAAGCGAATTTTTTCGGCGAGCTCAATGCGGAAGGTGGGCTTATCAATTTCACCTTCTGTCACCTGCCTAAGAACATCAAGCGCTGCTGACCGTAAAGCAAATTCGTGCTTATCCATATTATTAAGGACCTTATCATCGTAATGAGTCATGATGGCTACGGTAGCGGACATCACCTTGCGCGACCCAGAGACGTTAGCAATGAGGGGACGACTCATTTCTTTGTAGCGACTCTCAAACTTAGTGACATCGGGCTCCGATTTAATTTGCTTCTCAGGGCCTTGGGGCGTCTCTTTCAAGTTGGGGAGGGGTTTACCGTCTGGTCCAAGCTTTGGGCCCTGCTCACCACCCTCGGCCTCAGCTGCAGCAGCTTTTTCTTCCTCAGCTTTCTTAAGCAATTCTTCAACCGACTCTTGCTCGGGCTCGCTAAAGAAACCGGTTACTGCCAACGTTCCAATGATGGAACCAACCACCAGTAAAAGAATGACCACCACTAAAACAATGATCATGATCAGCGGACTCTTCTTTTTGCCGCCTTCTTCAGGTTGTTGTTCATCAGCCATCTCAGTTCCTTCCAAACTTATGGGTTACACCAAAACATCAAGCCTACCGTCATCTCGTTGCGTAAGCTTTAGGCCAGTCTTATCGGCTTCAAGCTCATTAACCGGATCGGGCTGACGGGATTGCGACCCGTCCTGCGACGAACCGCGTCCCGAACGGCCATGGAATGACTGTTGACGCCCCTGATCACTCACATAAACCGAAGCAACGTCTATGCCAGCGCGCTCAAGCACCTCGCGTAACCGGGGAAGCCCCTCCTGCAAAAGTTCTCGAGTAGTTGCCTGCGACGCCTTAAAACTTGCCTCAAGCTCTCCTTTTCGCCATTCCAACTCTATTTGTATCGACCCAAGATCAGCGGGCTCAAGTGCCATTTCAACCTTCCAATTGCCCTGGCCAATTTGTTGAAGAAGTCTTTGTCCCAGAAGTTCACCAAATCGTTGCAAAACCTGCTGTGACAGGGCTCTGCCCGGCTGCTGTGCCAACTGATCGGGTCTTCCTGAGGACCCCTCGCCAGAACCACTGGATGAGCGCCCTCCCATATCAAGGGAAGTATGTAAGCCTGACGAGAAGGACGGCGGCTCATCGGAACCCTCCGCCGTCGAATCTTTAAAAGGATCCAGATCATTGAAATCAAATTCCGAGAGATCAATAGGCTCAAGCTGAGCGGCAGGGGATGACCTCATCAGCATATCGCTAGTACCTACCCTAGCAGCCAAGCTCTCAAAAAGCTGTTTTTTCGCAAAATCTTTCGGTGATAGGCCTAGGCGACCGGCGAGGAACTCCTCGTTCACGCCTTCACCCTCAAGCTCTGCTCTTGAGGACAAAACTTCCAGGGCTGATTTTTCATTCCCTTTAGAATCTATTCCAAGAGAATTAACACTCACATTGAACATGCCCAAGGAGCCCGGAGGGCCGCTTGGCCCCTGCCCTGCCAGTGCGTTTGCAGCAGACTGTGCTGTGCTTTGTACACCTTGTTGTTTTGCCTGGCCTAAGGCGCCAGCAGCCGTCTGCAATGCAGACCCGCTTACACCCTGCCTTGATTCAAGGAGTACCTTCTCTAAGTTCAACTCCCCGCCCACGCTGCCCACTGCTGGATTCTGACCCTCAGTCAGAGCAGAAGCTAAAGTTGGGTTGCCAGGAATGGTCAGCAGAAGCGCCTGAACGGAGGTCTCGTCGAGATTGGCTTCTCTAGCGAAACTGAGTATCTCCTCCTCTGTGGGGGGTTGTCCGGCTGTAATCACCTGAGTCTCGGACCCTATAAAAACAGCTCGAAGCGATGGCTTGTGGCCTTGCCCATCTTCAGCGGCAAGACCTTGCCGCACCGAGGACTGACCAAAGACCCGCCCAAACAAATCGCCAAATGACTGCTCGGAGCCATCAATGGGCCGTGACTTTTCCTCAAGTGGTTTGTCCGACTTGGTTGAACTGACACCAATGTTGCTTAGAGAAGTTAAAGAACTCATTCGACAGCCTTTGCCGCTATTAGATGGGTGTCGAAAAACCAGCAATTTTTAGGCCACCGCGACAAGTCTTGGGTGCGAACAGGTGGCATGGCGATTGCTGTTACTAAGGAGCAATTGCTTACAAATTGGTTAACCCTTTGTTTTTGTTGACTTAAGGAAATCGAAGAGCCCCATGAGCACACTCAGCTTGTCCAACTTACGACAAGCCGTCTCTCGAATCGATGCCACTGGCCTAGGGATTCCTGCGCTGGTATTGCTGATTATGAGCATGCTGGTCTTGCCGCTCCCAGCATGGCTTCTTGATATTTTATTTACGTTCAATATCTTAATTAGCCTGATTGTCATCATGGTGGCCATTGGTATCACCCGGCCCCTGGAGTTTTCCTCCTTCCCGGCCATCTTGTTGTTCACAACCATGCTAAGACTTGCCCTGAATGTCGCCTCCACACGTGTGGTGTTGGTCGAAGGGCATACAGGGCCGGACGCTGCGGGCGAGGTTATTCAGGCCTTCGGTGAGTTTGTGATCGCCGGCAATTACTTTGTTGGAATTATTGTTTTTGCCATTTTGATCATCATTAACTTCATGGTGATTACCAAGGGCGCTGGGCGCGTCTCGGAGGTTTCTGCCCGATTTATGCTCGATGCCATGCCTGGCAAGCAAATGGCCATTGATGCCGACCTTAACGCTGGCGTACTTGACCAAGAAGGTGCGAAGAAGCAAAGGGAAGAGCTTGCCCAAGAGGCTGATCTGTTTGGCTCAATGGACGGTGCCTCAAAGTTTGTGCGTGGCGACGCTGTAGCCGGTCTTTTGATTCTTTTTATTAACATCATTGGCGGCATGATTATTGGGGTGGTTCAACATGACCTGAGCCTAACCGACGCAAGTCAAACCTATGTGCTGCTTACCATCGGCGACGGCCTGGTAGCTCAAATTCCCGGGCTCTTTCTGTCACTCGCTACAGCTATTGTTGTCACCCGGGTCACCACAGACGAGTCAATGACCGAGCAAACCAAAAGCGAGCTTTCAAATCCTTCTGCCCTATTTATTTCAGGTGGCATCTTGGCTTTACTAGGCCTTGTTCCCGGAATGCCAAGCGTTGTTTTTCTAACGCTTGCTACCATCGCCGCCTCAATTGGCTTGGTTGTTTTAAAGAAGCGATTCGAGGACGAGGAAGCCGCTGCGAGAGGGGACGCCCCTGGGCAACCAGGTGCACCCGGTTCCAGCGACGACCCTGCAAATCCGAACAAGGAACTGGACTGGGATGACCTGGATACCGTTGACGTCATCGGCCTTGAAATTGGTTATGGCTTAATTCCCTTGGTGAACGCAGAAACGGGCGGTCAGCTTATGGCGCGCGTAAAGGGCGTTCGGAAAAAATTATCTGCAGAGCTTGGCTACCTTATTCAACCGGTTCGCATTCGTGACTCACTTACGCTCGACCCGGATCACTACACCATAATTATTAATGGGGTCGTGCGTGGTAAAGGCGAAGCAAAGGTTGGGAGAGAGCTTGCTATAAGCCCAGGCCAGGTTTATGGAACGCTTGAGGGCATTCCCACCAAAGAGCCTGCTTTTGGGCTTGATGCGGTTTGGATCGATCCCTCCCAGCGCGACTACGCGCGTACTCTGGGTTACACAGTGGTGGACGCTGCAACAGCCATTGCAACACACCTTAATAAGGTCTTGCGTGAGAGCGCCTCTGAGCTTTTGAGCCGAGATGAGACCCAACAGTTGCTCGATAAGCTTGCCACCAAATTTCCAAAGCTTGTGGAGGATGTCGTTCCTGCAAAACTACAACTTGGTGTGGTCACCAAGGTTCTTCAAACCCTATTGGAGGAGGGTGTCTCGATTCGTGATATGCGCTCCATCATGGAGGCGCTCTCTGATGCCTGTAGTAAGACACAGGACCCTACCGAACTTACCGGTCTTGTTCGGCCGCGTATTGGTCGAATGATTATTCAAGCATTGCTTGAGAATGAAGAGACCCTGCCCGTCATGACGCTTGAGCCTGCTCTTGAGCAAATGCTTCACAACATCCTGCAACAACATCGCGGCGACCTTGCCAATGTTGTTTTAGAGCCGGGACTTGCCGAGGGACTCTTCCGCGCATTACGAAACAGCGCCAAGAATGTTGAGGAGTCCGGTAACAACGCGGTCTTGGTGGTCTCACCTGCACTAAGGCCATGGCTGTCTCGCGCTGCGCGACATCGTGTCGAAGGCCTAACGGTGCTCTCTTACGCGGAAATTCCCGACGACCAATCAGTGAAAGTAATTGAAACCGTTGAAATACGTGAGAAAACGGAATAGACCTTGCTTAAGTATCTAGGAAAGTAGTCTGGAGACCCTTATGGAACTGAAACGTATCCTTGCTAGAGACCTTCGCGCAGCAACGGAAAAAGCTGTAAGCCTTTACGGGACGGATCCCCTTGTGGTCTCTCACGAGCAGGTGAACGGCCAAACCGAAGTGATTGTTGCAGTGGATTTAGAGCCTAGGTTTGACCGCGAGTGCCTTGAGTTGGTTGATAGCAATGCGTCGAACAGTCACGCCCAGGACACCGTAAGCGCACTGAGCAAGACAGCGAGTGCCAGTGACTCAAGCAATACAAGCAGTATCCCAGAGTTTGAGGCCATCTTTTCAGAAACACTTAAACCAAGCGCAAAGAAGCGCACAAAGAGGTCGGGCCAACCGGCGTTATCAGAGGACCCTAATCATCAAACGTCCACTGACGCTCATGACTTGGCAGAGACCCAGGAACCGAGCGATACCGCGAAACGCGAACCTACGATCAATCATCATCACAGCGAGAGTCACCGAGAGCAGCTTCGCGCTCGTGAAATTGTCGATATCGTGCGGCAAGAGATGGCCGTGTTGCGACGCGAGCTACGTTTGCAGCAGCAACTGTCTTCACTCAGCCCTGTCGGTTTATCGTCAATGGGTCAGGTGCTTAATGCAGCACTTGAGACACTTGGAGTTTCAACAGCAAGTCGTGTGCTTCTCATTGATGAAATTCAAGCGGAAGAAACCGTGGATACGGCCATACAAAAAGCAGAGGCCATTCTTGCCGCAAGTCTGCCAAAAACCATCACCGAGGCTCCAACACAAGGCATCCATGTCATTTGCGGTCCCTCTGGCTCTGGTAAAACCCAGGCCGTTACACGCCTCGCCAACAAGGCCGCCGAGGCCTGGGGCGCCGAACAAATTGCTGTTATTAGCTATTGTGACAATCGGTTGGGCGCCTGGTCCCAACTGCAACTCGGCTGTTCGCGCTCGGGCCTTGAGACCTTTCGAGTGACCGAACCAAGCCTTCTCCCAAGCCTTATTGAAGAACTTAAAGGGCGGCGCGCCATTTTTATTGATACAGCCGGGCCGCAGCTGAAAAGTCATTGTAATGAGATTTTAAAGCAAGTCCCGAAGGCGCAGTTGCACTTGGCACTGCCTACCGACATTAGCCTTACCCAGGCCCTGCAACTTTTCAAGCTGTGTTCCTGGGACGATCTTATTGTTACAAAACTCGATGAATCTGCTCAGTGCTGGGGTCTGGTTCAAGCCCTTCAGCAAAAGCCTATTGCGCTTATGAACGAAGCCTCCAACGGGGCCGGTAAACTTAGCTCGGCACCCATGTCGGGTGAATGCCTCGCAAAACTTGCCCGAACCCAACTTGCTGTGTCTGTTGAAGACTCGCTTGCATCGGAAACCTCTTGCGGTTTATCGGGTTTATCGGTCGAGGGGTTGGCTACTCTTTCTTCTGGCTTTCAGCCCACCCAGGCTGTTCTCGCTCCCAAACAATCTTCCTAAGACGGTCACCATGAAATCACCTTCAAAGCCTGAAGTCCTTGGTATCGCAAGCGGAAAGGGCGGCGTGGGCAAAACAACGGTCTCCGTCAACCTGGCTGTGGCCCTTGCTTCGCAAGGTAAGCGCGTACTGTTATTCGATGCCGACCTTGGTCTTGCTAACGCCCAAATTGCGCTTGGGCATCGAGCGCCATTCAACATGAGCCACGTCATTTCAGGGGAAAAATCGCTTGCCGATATTGTTACCGCCACCGCTCAAGGCGTTCGGTTAATACCGGGTGGCTCAGGCCTGTTGGATATGGCAGCGCTTGGCCCCAAGGAGGCTGCAGGTGTCGTGCAGGCCTTCAGTGAGCTCGAAGAAGATTTAGACTATCTTATTGTGGACATTGCGGCTGGCATTTCGCCGCAGGTCATGACCTTCATGAGAGCCGTCCAGCGACGGCTCATTGTGGTACGCGACGAGCCCTCGTCCATTGCTGACGCTTACGGCACGATTAAAGTGCTAGCCCAAGAAGGTGCAGCCGACCAAATTTACCTGGTTCCAAATATGGTTGACAGCCAGGCAGCGGGCGAAATGCTTTTTAAGCGTATTCAAGACGTCTCATTGCGGTTTTTAGGTCAACCCCTGCATTACCTGGGCTCGATCGAGTCGGACGAAATGGTGCTTACGTCCCTACGTCAGCATAAACCCTTGGTAGCCCTTGCCCCGGGCAGCCTTGCCAGTCGAAATTTCCGCGCACTGGCCAGTGAAATTGGTCAGCTCAGTCCACTCGAAGGCAGCCTAGGTGGGCTATCCTTCTTCATTGAACGACAACTAAGCTGATGCTAAATACTGAATCTACCGCATTATCAAAGCCGACCTTGAAGATGAGAGGCCTTAACCCCTACCAACAAGCCGAGAACGATCCCGAATCTTTGGTTCTGGCTCACCTTGGTCTGGTTAAGCGAATCGCCTTGCACCTTCGTCCACGGCTCGCGTCGTTTATGGACCTCGACGAGCTCATCCAGGTGGGTACCGTTGGTCTTATTGGGGCTGCGAAGGCTTATGTTGCCGCCAAAGGCGTGCCTTTCGAGCACTTTGCCCACAGCCGTGTTCGTGGCGCCATTATTGATGAAGTTCGTCGTATGTCGAACTTACCGCGTTCGGCGGTTGCCATTAATAAGCAACACTCCGAAGAGGTTCGGCAGTTGTCTTCAGTCCTTGGCCGTGAGCCCTCGCAGGCCGAGGTCGCCGCGGCGCTCGGTAAGGAGATTGATGACTACCAAGACGAGCGCCGCAAGGCTGCGCAGTTTCACACGGTGTACCTTGAAGACGTCGCCGAACAGGCACTGTCCATTCCCGATGCAAGCAGCAGCCAGCCCGAGGCGCAGGTGGAAGAGTCCGAGTTCATGGAGGCACTGGTGGCCGCCATTGAGGCGTTGCCCGAGCGTGACAGGCTTGTGATGGCCCTTTACTACCAAGAAGAAATGAACCTTAAGGAAATTGGTCTTACGCTGAATGTGACCGAGTCCCGCGTCAGTCAGATTCTCTCTGCCAATATCAAGAAGTTGCGTAAAACACTTGGTTTTTAGCGGGCTAGGTTTTCTGACGTATATCATAAGTCCACTAATTTAAACCTTTAAGTCGAGATCCATCATGCTAGGAAAGCTCTTTGGGGACGCCAAAAAAGAAGAAATGATTAAGGCCAAGCAGGAGTATGAGAAAACCTGCGCTGAAACGGGTGATGGCCGCGCTGAAATGGCTGCTCGCATTCGTATGGGTCTGCGTTGCCGGGGGGTCCTCGATAAGACTTTTATTGACGGGGCTGAAAAAACCGCCGACTACACCGAAAAATCGATGATGGCCATTGCCTCGGGGGACGAGAAACCCCCTGCACCAAGCCCTTCATCCTTTCAGACCATTAGGTCTGTCAATGGCGAGATCATTGCCTACATTCCCATTGCTTACGCGGAAGAGGTCTTTAAGATTGGCGCGGCGTATCAGAATGAAGAAATTTCAGCCGAGCAGTCCATTGAGCTTTGCCAGGCGATTGCCGATAAGATCTCCGAGGACTTGAAGCTGGAACCCCCATTCCAGGCGCTTGGCTTCATGCGCGAAGAAATGTCCGAGAGCGGCGAGAAAGAACCGTCGGAAGGTCAGCCCGACTAACCTTTTCTTGATTGCCTGGATGTCGCGGGCAATGTCTGGTCTGGCCACGGGCCCTTAAAGTCTAAGCAAGTTACCCGTTGGGCATTAAGGGCATTTTCGTTGCGTTGGCGGTGGCTTTTCATAATTCAGCCTTAAGTCTTCTTGAATAGGGCCGATTGTAAGGCCATGGGATCAATACTTTTATTCTCAATTCTGGCCATTTTGGCCATGATGCTCCTTCTCATGATCCTGGTGGTCGACCAGGTGCGGGGTATGCATCGGGCCATTGTTCCCGAAGAATACGACCTGGAGGATGAGCACAATCATCCAAACTCCGAGCACTCAAATAGCAATGGGGCAACGTCCGCCTTGGCATTCTCCGACGCCGACGGTCACGAGGGAGCGCCGTTGCCCCAGGAGGACTCCGATAGGCCAGACACGAGCTTTGGCACAATGGTAAGCAAGCGGCTTTGGGATGCCATGACGGGCAAGCCGTTGCCAGATCTCGATGAGAAGCTCGTTGAAGAGTTGAAGCCCCGCTATCATGTATTGCTTGCGAAGCATTGCGAGGAGCTTTTCCAGGAAGGTGTCGAGAATGGGAAGGCGGGTAAAGCATCTGTGCCTCAGAACAAGAGGAAAGTAAAGGGTCTGAGGGGATCAATTATTTCTTGGATTCCTCAACAGCATGCCGACGCTATTTATCAGGCTGGCTTTGACTCCGCTGCCGCTCAGTCTCCCGAGTCGCGGCAGCCGTTGCAAAAATCGCTTACGGATGCAATTAAAGTTATTGCGACTCGCACTGGTATGGGTGGTGGGGAAGCTCTTGCTGAGCGCCTTCTCCCCCTTGATCCAAATGCCGCAACGCAATCCGTCGGATCAGAAACGTCCGGGGAGGCTTCCGTAGGATCACCGCCCGCATTGCCGGGCCCTGCTGAGTCTGCGGAGGCAAGCGCCTCGGAACCTGCGCCCCCGGCCCTTAGCCTGAACTCACCGGAGATGACAGCGGCTGTGGCTGCGGCGGCTAAGGCTGCCATGAAACAAGACGGCATTCCTGCCTAGGCTTGTCACTAAAGAAGTGCCGCGAAGTACCGATTCTAAAGTTATGGGAGTGGTAAGAGTTTTTGCCCTCAGATCGATTATTTTCACCGTGATGTAAAAAGGGGTCTAAGATGAGAGCGATAAAGCGGGGAATTGCAAGCTACGGCGACGTTAAGGTTTCTACTGGGGTCGCAACAGCCGACAACATTCAACTCATTCAGATGCTCTTTGATGGTCTGGTTGAAAGTCTTCGTTCCGCTGAAGGGCAGATTAAGCGTGGCGCTATCGACGAGAAATCTCGCAGCCTTGCCCGTGCCGGTAAGATTGTTCTCGGCCTTCAAAGCGCGCTTGATTTTGAACAAGGTGGTGATATTGCGAAGAATCTTGACGAGCTTTACGGATACGTCACTCGTCGCTTGCTGCATGTTAATTTGCACAATGACCTTGAGGCTCTTGCCGAGATCACTGGTCTGATGGGTGAGATACGTGGGGCTTGGTCGGCTGTTCCTGGTTTGCTTGTGAATAAGCAGTCCGAGTCCATGAGGATGGCCAGCTAAGCGTCAGCCCCTCAAGCCCCCAAGATGGCGTTGGGGAATTTATGCATGCAGTCTTGTGGTTTCCGGGCAAGTCTTTCTCTACCAAACCACGTTTCGCTGGCTTTTTGCGAGTGCGTCGCAAAAAGCTTCGGTAGAAGCTCGATAAGCTCCGGAGTCCCCAACAAAATACCCTCGGCCAGTGTCGTCTCTTTCGAAAAAAACTGAATCGCCCGACCGTTGAGGTCCTGAGTCATCAGTAGGTCTGCTGAGGTCTGACTCGGATGCGACAGCCCCGCGGCCCCCATCATTTCCGCCAACATTTGAATGGTGTTGGCGTGGTAGTGAAAAACGCGCTCGGCCTTATCTGACACAACTAGAGCGTGTTGGCGCACCAGGTCCTGAGTTGCCACACCAGTGGACATGCATCGGTGTGACAATTGCGCGATTGAATACAGCCAATAGTAAACATAAAGCCTCGGGCCGGGTTGCACCAGTCGGCACCCAGGGCAATGCAACGAGCAATGTCAAAGGTATAAAGTATTTTGCCGGAGGCTCCCAGTTTGATTTTCGACCTCAAACCCGCACCTACCAGGGCGTTGTGAACCAGCCGAAGCCCATCGCGCATGGACATTCCCATATGGTCGGCAAATTCAATGGGGGCTGCGCCCGTGCCACCTGCCGCGCCATCAATCACGATGAAGTCGGGGGTGACGTTCTTGTTAAGCGTTGCTTTTACAACGCCAAACCACTCTTGAACCTGACCAATGCACATCTTTATACCAATGGGTTTGCCTTTCGATAGCTCGCGAAGCGAAGCAATAAAGCCTATTATTAGGTCCAGGGGTGTTATGAAGGCGGAGTGGCTTGCGGGTGAGTACAGACTTGGCCCATTGGTATGCCGGGAGCCTGCGCAATTTTCGGCGCTAACCTTGGTGGCTGGCAACATGCCGCGTATGGATTCCAGTGCATAACGAGGTCGACCGCTTAAAGGGTAGTTACGCCGCACGGCATAATGGGTCTGAATAATGTCTTGTGCGCCCAATGCAAAAAGAAGCAAGGCGGCCAAGCTATCCAGGAGCTTACAAAGTAACCAGCCGTTGCAAGGGGGACCGTACTTGCCCATGGCAGGTACCGAATCAGTGGACCAACCTGCGACATGCTGCCT
>JAYNLI010000022.1:0-20590 GCA_038111655.1 Bordetella sp. | reverse complement strand
GGCAAGGGTGTTCCCTGCGCCAACGCAATGAGGTCCTCAATGGGGTTGTAGTCGGTGGGACCCGGCGCCGCAGCCCCTGTGCCGGAGGCATCAGGCGACTGAACGCTAATAACTTTCAGTTCGTCCTCGTTCACGTCCGGGCTTTCTATGTCTCTGCTTTGATCGATATCAGAACTAAGAGATGGCTCTGCTTTCGCTTCGTTTGGTTCAATGATGGAAGGAGGGGAAGTGAGAGCAGCAGAGGGTTTCGGCTTTGAGCCCGCCGCGTTTGCCGGAAATGGAGTCTCTGCTGCCGGCCCATCTCGAAGGCCCTTTGGCAGCATCATCGAGGGAATATCGGTGTAGCAAATGGATTTACCCGGAAAGAGAGCGCTAAATCGAGCCATCAAGTTCGACAATTCACGAATATTGCCCGGCCATTCGTAGTGAATGAGCCTCTTCAGCAACACCTCAGATAATTCAACGGACAGTTTACTGGGGTTGGCATGTTCTTTTGCGAAGTGTTCGCAGAGCGCCTGTATATCTTCAGGACGTTCACGCAAAGGCGGCGTTGTAACAGGAAGAACGTTTAGACGGTAGTAAAGGTCTTCACGAAAACGGCCTGCCTGAACCTCCACTTCCAAATCTTTGTAGGTTGCGGCAACGACACGCACGTCAATATCTACAGGCTTATTTGAGCCAATGGGGTCGACGGTTCGCTCCTGCAAAACACGTAGAAGCTTGACCTGCATATCAAGGGGCAGATCGCCAATTTCATCTAAAAACAGGGTCCCGTCTTGGGCAAGCTCGAACCTGCCCATACGGTCAGAAATAGCGCCTGTAAAAGCCCCTTTGCGGTGCCCAAAGAGCTCACTTTCAATAAGGTCCTTGGGAATTGCGCCGCAGTTCACAGGCACAAACCGCTTGGCTGCCCTCTGAGAGTGGCAATGAAGAGCCCGGGCAACCAGTTCTTTACCGGTACCGCTTTCGCCGACCACTAACACAGTTGCATCCGACTGGGCAATGGACTCAATAAGTCGTTTAAGACTTAAGATGGTTTCGCTACGCCCGATTATTGCGTCAAGGCTCACGGAACTTTAGACTCCCAATGTATACAGATTCTTGAGTTTACGGGAATTTCTGCTCTATTTACTAAAGCATCCCAGGCCCCTGTCGAATTTCAAAGTATTCGGCATTCGTGTCACCACCTTAGAAGGAACTCGAGATGAAACGAAATCGTCTTTCAATTGCAGTGGGAACTGGTTTAGTTGGACTGGGCCTTGTGGGCTGCTCGGGCATGCCCACCCTGTCAGGCAATGTGCCACCCATTCGCACGGTCGACCATATCGAGGTGGCCAAGGTAAAAGCCGCAGAAGAGGCCATGAAGAAGGCGGAGGCAGAGACGAAAGAGGCCAAGACGGCCAAGGCCCCTCCAAGTCCTCGCGGTCTTGTTGAATCTATGATTGAGCGTCGTCAGGCCATGACCGCAACGGGCTATGCCGTTGTGAGCGTACAAAACCATCGGCTTCCTGCTCAGCAAAGGCTTCTTGCCATACGTGCGTCTAAGCTTGATGCCTATCGCGCTTTAACCGAGCAGGTTTATGGCCAATACCTTGATGCCACAACCACAGTGGCGGATATGGTGGTTCAAAGCGATAGCTTTCGTGCCCGTGTTGAGGGCGTCATTTACGGCGCCACCCTTGTAAGCATCACACCTGTTGGTGATGACACGTACGAGACAACTTTATCGCTTGAGTCGGCCGTGGTGGACGACATTCGCAATCTGTATCTGGCACAACTTGCCTCGGCAAAAACACGATAGCCTGGTTTAACCGTCCTTGCCCTGCTTTTGCAGGGCAAGCAAAAAGCCTAACCGAGCCGAAAGCTTTTCACCATGAATCGTTTCACTTGTCTCCTTGTTGGGCTAACTGCCACTGCTTTTTCCGGGCTTGCCCAGTCGCAAAGCTTTAATCCAGCCCCTTCGGCCACGGCGTCCAAGGTGTTTGAGGCCCCGTTACCCAAGGCCGTTACGCTTGACCCTAAGTCGTCAAAAGCGTCTTCGTCAACGTCAAAGGCAAGAGTTGTTTCAAGGGCTTCAACCGGCTCCCAGCCTGAAGGGCGTCCGCGTTTCAACCCGTCAGCCTCGCAGGGAGCGCGAGCGCTTCTCGCACCCCCATCGGCTTTCAAGGGTCCTCAGTCGTTTAACCCGTCCATCTCCCCCGAGGCCCGTGTATTACTTGCTCCCGTTTCCAAGGCCGATGAGCGACGGGCACGTATTGCCGCAAAGCAACGTGAGCGCGAGGCGAAGGCCTTGGCTGGCCCAGAAGCGGATGAGACTGCGAAAGAGGGGGGAGGCGACAACGAGGCCGGTAAACCTTCGACGAAGGCAGCATCAAAGCCCGCCCCGAAAGACCCTTCGACTGCGCAGCTTGACCTTATTCGTAGTCGTTTGATTGAGGCTGCTCAGCGCTCGAACATTAACGTACGTTCCCTTGCCTGGGTTGATTCCGACGGTAAGCTTCACGAAGCCAGCCGATTTGATTCCGACGCTCGTGTGCGCGGGGTTCGTGTAAACAGCTACCTCGGGGAGTCTTCGGTTGAGCTTGGGGCTGTTGAGCCACGCCCCAACGATTGCTCTGCTGATGACCTACGCTTTGCCCGGCACGGGTATTTCGAGGTTCTTACCGAGTCGGGAGGGAGTTTCTTCTCTAACTCGCAACTAAGGCTCCTAGCCCAGTACCTGGAGCCCGACTTTCGCAAGTTATTAACAACCGATACGGGCTGGCGTTTTTCAAGTGTGCCAGTGGGCTTGAATGGTCAAAGCGGTCGAAGCCTTTACGAGCAGAAGTTATTGGGACGCTCTTCGGAAAATGCCAATTATCGAGTGAGCCTTCGCCTCCTTGATATGGGTAACTTTCAAAGACCTTCGTCTAAGCAGTCCCCAACCCCGTCCGATCGTCCCGACTGGGTGGAATCTGTGCTGGTCCAAACGGGAGTTCGAGAGGCGCCCGAGTCGGTGGGTGTTCTTGGACTCACACTGAGTATTACAGAGCTTTCATCGGGTCGATCGATCTCCACCAGTACTACCCAAATTGCCATGCGGCTTGAACGTGCAGGCTACCTCGAGCCTATCCAGCCTGTGGTCATTGACCCCCAGGCTTCACAGCAGGCACTTCAAACCCTGCAAACTGAGGTTCGTCGGGCAATGGGCTGCAAGACCCCCGAGTATCCCGTACTCGAGAAAGTGGGCTCTAAAGGGTTCCTTTTGAATGCAGGTCGCCAAGATGGATTGGCCGTTGGCATGCAGGTTCTTTTGTCGTCGGACCAGGGGTTCATGGCTAAGATTCTTCAGCCAGGTGTTGCAGATACGTTAATCCTTGGAGTCGTTGAGTCGGTGACCAATGACCGTGCTGTTGTTCAACAAATTGCAGGACCAACGGTTGCGAGTCCTCAGCGACTTGTTGGCATGCCTATTTAACAAGAAGGGGTTGCTTCTATGACCATGAACGATTCTCGTCAAATGGCCCGCTGGTTTCTTATGCTCTTGGCCATGCTCTTTCTGCTTGCAGATATAGTTTTGGCTCAGCCTATGCCCGATACCGCTCGCGCTCTTAAGACGCTTATGGAGGCAAAACCTGCCTCAACAGAGCAGCCAGCCTCGGGTGGTGTGTCTATGGCGCCGGTCTCGATGCCTGGAACACCCTATATTGTGAAACGTGGCGACACCCTGGTATCTCTAGTTTCAAAAATGTACGGCACGCATCCTTTTAAAAACCATGCCGTTTTTGGAATTATTGTTCAGCGCAATCCGCAGTCCTTTTTAAAGGGCAATCCCAATCGACTGCTGGAAGGGACTCGTTTAGTATTTCCCAATGCCAAAGAACTTCACCAGGTTTTGGCCGGTCAGCATCCTGAACTGGCCTCTGCGATTGTTGCGAAGCCTGAGTCATCCGCCATGGGGCAACATTCTGGTTCCAGCACCCCAACGGTTAAAGATGAGCCTCCCACCCATCTTCGCAAGGGCTGGGTTCGGTTTCCATAGAGACCCAAAGAGCCCAGGTGCCATGAGAGCAATCACCTGGGCCTGCTGGGCTAAGGCATAAATTGTGTTAACAGGCCCTGACGCGATCGCCCAAATTCCTGGCGGCAAGGTGTTGCCTATCTACTTGGAAGGCCGCCTTATTCCAGTTACCAGTCAAGTTGGTCGTGAACTGGGCCTATCGATCAACGAGGTCGTTCGTTCGGTTGTTGAGATGCGTGGCGACTCTCTGGCAATCATGATTAACGGCCGAGCCTTTGACCTACCGTCACAACTACGGTTTCGGCCTGGTGATGCCATTTGGGCACGATTCATCTTGCTACCCAACGGTTTTTTTGCCTTCAAGCTCCTTGAAGGTGGCCCTCATGCAACCCGAACATCTGCCACCCAAGTTGGCGGGAGAGGCCAGGTATCGTCCCCGAGTGCGGCGGCTGCATCAAATGCATCCGGTGCCGGTGCCATGGCTCCAGTAGCGGGCTTGACACCATCGCCTGTCGTGACCAGTTTGTTTGCACAGCCTGCAAATCTCTCAGGTTTGCTTCAAATGCTCTCTCCTTCAGGCTTAAGTGCTCTTACCAGTCAGCTCTCGGCCAGCGGGTCTCTCGGACCCTTAGGCCTCTTTCTCCAGGCGCGTCCCTCTATGGGCAGGCTTTCTCCTGACGTCATAGCAGCGGCCCTACGGGCCTCTGGCCTGGTAAGTGAGGCAAAGTTATTAAAGGGCCAGCCTGTTGGCTCCGACCTTAAATTTGCTCTCCGCGATTTATTTGGAAGGCTCTCTAGCGCCAACATTTCTAATGCGTCCCGGGGGCGTAGTACCCTTGAGTCTGCATTAAGAGAGATTGACTCATCGCAAGCAGATGCACTGCTAGCGCAGCAAAACCGCGACCTCGCATTCAGTTTTGTGATTCCGTTTAAAGACGCAGACCCCGTGCTGGTCTCAATGTCTCGCTCTCGATCCAAGCGCGAAGTCGCCGAGTCCGCCTTCACTATTAACGTTTACACCAACAGCCAGACCCTTGGAGAGATTTGGATGAAGGCCACCATCTCTGAGGGTAAGGATGTTGACTTTGCCATGTGGGCGGTGCGTGATGACATTAGCCGTCGGGCAGTAAGGGCTAAGCCAGAGCTGGTAGAGGAGATGGAGTCCGTTGGGCTACAGATGAAAAATTTTCTGGTTTTTACTGGCCGTAAACCCGAAGAGCCAGCTACGACGTTAGGGGAGCATCCTGGCGGGGTAGTGGATCAGAAGGCCTAGCGCGCGCTTTGAGGAGACTCTTGTGAGGCATCGACCGAATCGAGAAGCAGTGGCCCTTGAATATGGGCAGAACCGTGCCCCCGTTGTCGTTGCTAAAGGAAGCGACGAGCTGGCTGAACTTATTCTCGAAGAGGCTCGAAAGCAGGGCGTGTATGTTGCCCAAGACCGGCAACTTCTTGCGCTCTTGGGCAAACTTGAGCTCGACCAAGAAATACCTAAAGAGCTTTATGCGGCAGTTGCTGTGATTCTTTCTTGGGCGTATTGGTTAAAAGGAATGGAGCCGGGCGACGAACGACCAGGCTAGTAAAATCTTTAAGCGTCGGCGTAACTGCGCCTGTTCCTTCCTGCAGAAACGCGCCCGAGTCGGTCGTACACCTCAACGGAACTTGCCGGGTCAACTCCCTGAAGGGTTCGCAAAGCTCCTTTGATTGCATCCAATTTGCGTTGAATAAGAAGACTGTTGCGGTGATGCTTGTCCTTGCAGTCAAGCACCGCTTGCTGAAAATCTTCGCCGAGCGGTAACGTTGGAAGGCTACTGGCGGGTGCGTCCAGACTAGCTAAGTCCTTGATTAAACTTGTTTTCTCGACCTGAAGGTGTTCCAGTGCAGGAAGGTTTTGCGCCTTTAGAATTTCAAATTCTTCATCGAGAAGCTCTGAGAGCCTCTTGGCGGAAGACAGGACCTGTGAAAGATCCATAGGGCGATTTAGTGAACCTTACTTAGTGAGTCAAAACGCCAAATTAAATGAGCTTTTCAAGGGCTAAGAAGCTCTCTGCAATACGTCGAGAGTCAAGAGGGTAATTTCCCTCTTCGATGGCTTTACGAATTCGATCGACCTTGGCCTGATCAAAATCAGGGCCAGAAGGTGCCTTCGAGGCAACGTTAGAGAGCTTTACCTCGTCTTGTGCTGGTTTCACTGCGGAGGGGCCTGCGACATCAGAGTCTTTTTTGGCCTCTTCAGAAGCTTTGGTCTGGCGCATTCTTTGTTCGGCAACCAGGTCAATGCGATTGCTTTGGTTTGCTCCAGTGAGTGCTTCAGTCATTTTTAATTTCCTTTCGGGACTTCTAAAAAACCACTAAAAACTTTACTTGTAAAAATGATGTCGACAGGACTTCTAACAACTTAAGGCCGACCGCCTCAAAAAACTCAATTTTTTAGTAGTTTTGAACATTGTTAATCATAGGCTCTTGGTTTTATTCCGTCCAGTAACCCGCCCCATAACCGTCTTACCCGATTCAGGGTTTTTTAGGCGAATTTGCTCGCCCGCAAACCCATTCTCGGCTGCTTCAAGCTTTACGCTTAGTGTGAGGCCAGTCACCGAGGAAATGACGTGTTGCACGGGCTCACCTTTGCGAACTAAGGTTGATTTTTTTAAATCTCGCTTTCGAATGGGACTTCCCGCCTTCACGGGACGGACCAGCTCTAAGAACTCAAGCCCATCGAATTCGGAGTAGAACTGCTTTGGGCTCTGATTAAGCTGAATTATCTCTTGACGGAACATAGTTGCCGTTAATGGCTGACCTGAGTTTAGATTACTGGCTGCGACCAAAACCTTTGCTTCGAATTGAATATTTGAACTTGCCGGGGTTACTCGGGTTGGGAGTGAAGGTCGAGTGATCGGTTGTTTACTTAATTGGGTGTCAGACCTTAGAACAGGGTCACCATAGCTGATGTGAGTGCTAGCCCCAGGTTTCGTTTTACCTTCTTTACTAAGTCGTTCATTAACGTTACGGGCTCGCCTGAGGAAGACCTGCTGACCGGACGAGGGACAACGCACGCGCAATGTCTGGGCGTTGCCAAAGGGCAAGTCTATGGCATAAGGCTCGGAACAGTGCTCAAGTTCAAGCCGCGAATCAAGTGGAAGAAAGTTAATTTCCTCTGCGCGCAGGCCCTCATTCTCGGAGACCCATTGCCTCGCTTCATTTAATAAATGCGCATGAGCCTCGTTCACCGAGGCGTTTGCCCACGCCGAGGTCAGCGTTACCGTAAAACATGCAAAACATGCAAAAGGCGTAAACAGTGCTCGAGGTCGAAGTATTTGTTTCTTCATGTCACGAACCTAAGCAATGAACAGGCCAAGAAGTTGGCACGTTTACTGCTGATGTCTGGACATGAAACTAACCGTGCAACCAGGTGACACCCTCACCCATCTCACTCGAGAGGCCTTAAAAAAAGGCTCCCAGCTCGGGCAGGGTGCGGACCTTAGCTTCTCGAGCCTTTTCAGTAGGATACAGACCGTGGCCAAGACTAACCAAATTGAAGACCCAGACCTTATTTTTCCAGGTCAGGTGATTGATTTCGCTCCAATTATTGGGCGAAAGCATGCGGCACCAGTGGCGGCCTCTGCCTTGCCTGAGACATCTCCGACTCAGCCCGGTGCGATTCGGGCCCATGCTGTTTCTGAGGCAACCGACAGCGAATCGTCCCATCGCGTTCTAGAGCGCACGCTTGAGCGAGCGGTCGCGAAGGGGTACCTCCCTCAGGGCGATGTACCTGAGGCCCGACGACGAATTCTCGACATGGCAAAAGAGCACCGATTCATGCCAGACGATCTTGCACGTGTTGCGCTTATTGAGAGTGACGGGTTTAACCCCAAGGCCACGAACGGTAACTGCCATGGCGTCATTCAGTTCTGTGATGGTCCTGATCGGGGAGCGGCCAGTGTAGGTTTTGGCGCAGACCCCAAGAAAATTTTGTCAATGTCTGTTGTTGACCAACTTGAGCTTGTTGATAAGTATTTTGGCGATACTCAGCTTAAGTCGTATATGCCAGCCTCACTGGATGCTCTTTATTTAACTGTGCTTTATCCAACCGCGCGTGACGAGCGTCAAATGCACACCGCTTTGCCCATTCCGGGGCCTCAGGCTTCGGTTTTACACGTTGGCGGTGTTAACAAAAACCCAATTACAAGAGCCTCTATTCGTAAGGGCCTTATGGAGAATGCAAGCCTAAGGCTTAACCAGTTTGCACTTGAAAAGGCTCGTACTAATTTAGCGGCAGCGAAGCTTAAGGAGTTTCAGCCCCAACCCAGCCAGCAATTTGCGTCGTCAGCAAAGGTCTTGGCCGAGTTGAACGTTTCAAATCAAGTTTCGAGCTATTTCCCTGCAACACAGTTTTTTGGTGCGATGAACCGACCTTCTGCCGCCGATGTCTTTGCGGCACGAGAGCGTATGTAAATGAGGGGTTCTCCTAGGAGCTTAGGTATTGGCTCCCTTTTAAGCGGCAAGCGATTGCCGCTTTTTTATTGGCATAAGGGTTGCATAACTCGACACCAGAAGTCTCTTCTTAATGGGAGTTGGACATGAATTTGGTTGAAAACGCATTTGGGATTCACGAGCGCGCGATTGCAGTTCGCAATCGTCGCGTTGAATTGATTTCTCAGAACATTGCGAACGCGGATACACCGAATTACAAGGCTCGAGACCTGGACTTCAAAAAATTAATTGCCGGTGTTGAAGGGATGAAAGTTCATGCCACCGACAACCGTCACTACGAGATTGCCCAACTTGAAAACACGCCCGATGGTCTGAAGTTTCGTGTGCCTTTTAACTCAGCCACAGACGGCAATACGGTTGAGATGTCAGTTGAGCAGGCGCAGTACGCAAAGGCCACTTCCGACTATCAGGCCACATTGATGTTCCTTGAGAATCGTATTTCGGGCATCCGTAAAGCCCTTCGTGGCGAATAAGGAGGTCAATAAATGATTGACAACATTTTTGGAATTGCGGGTACGGCGATGAACGCCCAACTCACCCGCATGAACCTAACCGCCTCGAACCTTGCCAACCAAAACACGACCGCACCGACCGAGGCAGAGGCATTCAAAGCGAAGCGGTCGGTCTTTAAGGCGTTGCTTTCAGAGGCTGACACGCACGCAGGCGCGCAGTTCGTGGGCGGCGTGCGCGTAGACAAAATTGTTGACCTCCAAGACCCCAACCCTCGCGTGTACGAGCCTGGGAGCCCCCATGCTGATGCCGATGGCTATGTCTGGATGTCAAATGTCAATGAGGTAACCGAAATGGTCGAAATGATGGCCTCCTCGCGTGCTTACCAAAATAACGTAGAAGTGGTGAACACCGCCAAGGTTCTGATGATGAAGACCCTAGATATTACGAAGGCATAACCATGGCAATTAATTCATCGATTTGGCAGGCCCCCTCAAGCATTCCAACCATGGAGGGCTACAAAGCCCAACAAAAAGAAGCAAAGGTTGGGGAAGATCAGATGGGTGAACGCGAGTTTTTACTTCTATTTACTACGCAACTCCAAAATCAAAACCCGCTTGATCCCATGGATAACGAGGCCTTTGTAGCTCAGCTCGCACAGTTCTCGCAGCTTGAGGCCACCACCTCCATGTCTGAAAACATTAATTCACTAGTTTCTTCGATGAAGGGTGAGCGTATGCTTCAGGGCGCATCGCTACTAGGGAAAAAAGTTGCCGTTCCTGAGGGACCTGCGATTCTAGAGAATGGTGCTCCTATAAGTGGAATTGTCTCTGTCCCTAACGGCGCAGAGGGTGTGGAGCTCGCCATCTATGACAGGTCCGGAGCCGTTGTGAAGAGTGAACTCCTAGGCCGCCAAGCGCCCGGAGATGTTTTAGTTCGATGGGATGGAACAAATGCTCGTGGTGAGCAGATGCCAGATGGTGTCTATCAAATGGTTGCCACGGTTCGCAGTTTTGGTGAGGTTACGAAGATCCCCATTTCCACTCCAGATGTAGTGAAGAGTGTTTCCTACAGTGCTGAAGCTGATGACTTGGTCTTAGAGGTCGCAAGTGGAGCCACCGTTACGTATGGACAAGTAAAACAAATAAATAACTAAGTCACTTGCTAGCAAAGAAAAACCATCATTACTGAATAAATCATGACTTCATTTGTAGCTAGATCTAACTGAACCGCTTGAATTAGGAGAAGTTCGCCATGTCTTTTTATACCTCGCTTACAGGACTTAATGCGGCTACGGCTGCTCTTAGTGTGACCAGTAACAATATTGCTAACGTGGGCACCACGGGATTTAAGCGATCACGGGCAGACTTTGGTGATATTTTCGCAACGTCCCCGTTACAGAAGGCCTCTTCTGTTATTGGTCAGGGTGTTGCACTCAAGCAGGTTAGCCAAGAGTTTAGTCAAGGCAATATTCAATTCTCGGCGAGCTCCCTTGATCTTGCGATTACCGGCGATGGCTTTTTCCCTTTGAAGTCGCCGGATGGGCTTCAAAATATTTATACCCGTAACGGGACCTTTTTGCTGGACGATTCATTTGCCGTTGTGAACTCCGCTGGCCAGTTTCTTGAAGCTGCCTTGGTGGACAGTAACGGCAAGGCCGATTTAGATGCTCTTCAAAAGCTTATTATTCCTCGCAGCACAAATGGCGATGCACGCGAGACGACCTTGGTCGAACTCGCTTTGAATTTGCCAGCAGAGGGTGAGGTGAAGCCTGTTGCTTTCAATAAAGATGACCCAGAGACCTACAACCTAACGACATCGGTAACAGTTTTTGATGCCGGTGGTAACGAGTATCTCGCGACGGTCTACTATAAAAAGACTAAGGTGGCATCTCCGGAAGACCCCACGAATAAATGGCAGACATATGTCTACATTGGTGACACCAAGCTTAATGAACTCCTAATTCAGGCCACGGATGATGGTGGCGAGCAACTCTATGTTAATAAATACGGGGAAATCCGTTCTGAGAATGGCTCACCTCCCATTCCTCCAGAGGACATCGCAAGGGGTGTTACAAAACTATTTAACTTAGATGATCTAAAAAATCTTCAGGCTTCCGTGCCTGCGACTGCCTCTGGATCACCCTTGACCGATGGGTTAGTTGCTCAATGGAAGCAGGGTATCAATGTCCCGACTCGTATGCAGGAGATTCTTGCAGAGAGTCCTATTGCAGGCGTTACGAATCGTTCGCCAATAACTTTTTCTCTAAATGTTGATGAATCGCGCGAGCCGGTAGTGATTGATCTGAGTTATCTTAATGAGCCTGGCTCTAGCCTGACCGAGTCTTATACGGGCGTTGAGATTGCTAGAGAGATGACTAATGCCATTGCTAAGGCTTATGGAGACGAAAGATTTTTTGACTTCACGTCACTAAAAGAAGCAGAGACGTCAACCTCGATCAACTTGTTTGAGTTATCGGTTGCGTCTGCGGACGCAACACCCGGTGCCGACGATACCCTCGTTGTCTCATTGTCAGAGCAACGAATCAATGCATCTTCGGCCTACGCCTCTTTCCAGGACCTTGCAGCAATAACAGTGGATGAATCAGTCACTGCGATTCAGGCTCAAATTAACGAGCGAGCTTACGCTGAGGGACTAACGGGCTCTTATTCTCTCGCCGTTTCGGACTACCTGACACTCTTGAATCAAGTCGCTGACAATTCCACTTTAGCCGCGCTTTCAACGGATGTTTCGGATGAGATTACTCGGCTTACTGATATTGATACAGCCGCTTACGATATTGCCAATGATGAGGCGCAAACAGAACGACCAGAGAAGCAGCTAATTACCTTTTCAGCGCCCGCGATCAATGTCGGTGATGGCGAAAGTGCCCAGATTGAGGTTGGAGGTTATACAGTTAATCTTGTTAATTCTCTAGGCTCAGGCGCAGACAATTTAACAGGGACGCAAGTTGCGACGGCCGCCTTTAATACGCTTAATGATGGGGTCTTCGGTGCAATCGCCGAAGAGCAGTCCATCACCTTTAATGTCCCGACTACAGGCGTGGTGGCAGGAACTTTTGATCTAGAGTATTTGTCCGATGGCGTGACGCCGGCAGCGACAGTCACGCTAGCGGGAACCGAGACCGCCGAAGAAGTAGCAACAGCAGTTGCTGAAGCACTTAATACGAGTGATTTTTCGGGGAAAAAGTTCGGATTAACCTTTGGCGAACCCCTTAGTGCAACGTTTGCTGCCGGCGATACGATTGATATTTACGGGGTTACGGTTACTCTTACAGGCGCCGAAACATCTGGTGCCGATATAGCTGCTTTAGTCGCTACAGCAATTGATGGAAATATTTCCGGTGGTGCAGCTGGGTATGTCGTGACTTATACCGCGGGTGAGGATACGGTTTATGTTGATTTACCTTACTCGGCAGGGGACGAATCTCCTCCGGCACTCACGGATACGAGCTCGACAGGTATTGCGCTTGCCGCAAACACAAAACGCGAATTTGAAGAGAGAAGAGTGGTAGATAACGGCGACGGTTCAATCACCATCAAGTACGCACGAGACGATGGTGATCGAGCCGGGGTAGATACAACCTTCCTTGATGCGGGAACGGGTGTCACAGTGAGTGACCAAGTAGACGTACAGGATTATTTAATTCCCACACTTACAGATAATTTGGACGGCACGTTGACAGTGGAATATGTAGAGGATTCCGGAAATGTTGCTCCCCTCTCGTTTGTTGATTCGGATAGCACCGGAGCTACGGTGAATGTAGCCACCATACAGAATTATCGAGTGGCTGTTTCTGAAGAACAAACGCTAACGTTTACCGCCCCGACTGCCGATGCGACAAATGGTTTAACCATAACCGTTGCAGGCGTCTCGGTGACGCTTACAACTGCTGAAAATACTCCTGAAGCTGTCGCAACCAAAGTTGCTCAAACGCTTCGTCAAGAGCCTTACTTTTCTCAGACGGCCCGCACAGTTACAGACAATCTCGATGGGTCTATCACGATCGGTTTCTTGCTGGATGATGGTGACGTTGATCCCACAGCCTATGAAACGACGGGGACAGGAACCCGCGTAACGGTCGTCACTTCCAGAGACTATTTGAATCCGGAGGATTTAACTGATAAGCAGCTCGCTCAATCTGTAGCGGAGTCGGTATCGCCTTTACAGATGGCAGCTAAGATTGCGTTAGATCAAAAACTTACCAAGGCAGAAATACTTGATGCGATTCGGTCAGCTGCAAATTTACAAGATGTTGGTAATGCTTACTTCTACGGTTATGGAGATTCAAATAGCCCAGTTCGTGGGTCCGTCGAGGGTGCGCTAGCCGCTGCGGAGGCGGAGGCCGCAAGGGCCTCCTCTACGGCGTTGTCGGTTTACGAGGCAGTACTAGCTGCAGCTAACGGCCCCCAAAGGGCAGCGATTGAAGCGTATTCAAGCCGGGCTGCGACTGCTAGTTCCGTGCTTGAGGCCATTCAAGAAGCTCAAGCAACAGCGACTTCTGAGGCGAGCGCAATTCAAACAGAGGTAGACGGTCTTATTGCGGATAGTGAGACTCTCGTAAATATTCAAGATTACATAGCGAGTCAAGCTGAAAGCGCTAACTCAGTTGCCAATACAAAGATTTCACGAGCCGATTCATTTCGAGCAATTGAAGTGGGTTACAACCCTGTAGAAGGAAGTTATACATTTGACGGCCAAGAAGACGATGTAATTAGGTTGGGATCGGCTTCAAGTGGCCGTAATGAACTCTTTGGCTTAGAGATCGTTCCGACAGCGGTTGATGCGACAACGGGGACCTATGGTGCAACGGTGCTTCCCAATGGACGAGAAATTTTGTCTGCTGCTGACCAGCGATACGGAATCACCGTTAGCTTTAATGACACGGATCGCGTCTTCGAAATTTCGTCAGGTACCACTGGCGATACGTCAAGCGTAAAGGTCAGTGATGCTTCTGATCTCGCTAATATCCTCTTTGGATTTACTCAAACACCAGCAGATGAGGTCGTCCCTGCAGCGACTGGAGCAACCCCGGTGACATTGACTTCAGATGTACCAGTTCGAGGTATCTTGTCCAAGCCTGCGGTTTTAACCGGTGGTGCCATTGGTATTAACTTGGACAACAAATTTGTCGTGGACGCCCGTAACGATAAATTTGTTGTGACAGTGGATAACGTAACTGGCCTTATTCAGATGCCACACAAAGAGGATTACAACATTGAAGAGTTTCGAAACCTTCTTGAGCGACGAATTAATTCACTCGCAGACTCTTTTGGACGAACGGTAAACGGTGTTCAAGTTGAGATTGTCACCAATGACGTAACAAATACCCAATCATTCCAGTTTACAACGGGGACCACAGGAGACAACTCATTTCTTAAGGTTTCCGGGCCGAGTGTCTGGGGTTTGAGTGACCTTGAGAGTGTCCGCGGTGAAACAACCGAATGGGTGGAACCGCCTCAAGCGACTGACGCAGAAGGATTTCCGCTCTATGTGGATCGTGACGGCTTTGAAACAACTGATGCGGGAGACTTTTCGGAGGAAGAGACGCGAGATCTATGGGCGCCCGTCTTCTTTGACAAAGGGGAATTAACCTTTGATACCGCAGGTCAGTTGGTCTCGCCCTTGTCAGCGATTAAGTTTGCGAGTGAAACCATTGGTACTTCTGGCGCTACTTTGGGGATTGCTATTGACTATAACGGGTCAACTCAATTCTCAAATCCTTTTTCTGTTCTTGCCCAAGACCAAAATGGTCGTCCAGAAGGCGATCTAATTGGTTTGGACATCGGTGACGATGGACTTGTGTCTGCGAACTATTCGAATGGTACGGTGAAAAATTTGGCAAAGATTGTTCTTGCTAACTTCGCAAACCCTACAGGTCTTCGACAGATTGGTGACGCGAGTTATTACGCAACCTCTCAGTCTGGATCAGTGACTTTGGGTGAGGCGGGAACGGCAGGCTTTGGTACGGTTCGTGCTGGTGCAAGGGAACGAGCTAACGTGGACTTGACCGCGGAACTGATTGAGCTGATTACTAATCAGCGAAACTTCCAGGCGAACTCGAAGGCAATTGAAACCAATAACACTTGTACCCAGGCCATTATTAATATCAGGAGCTAATAGTTGACACTTCTTAGTCCGATAACAGAAGGCTCGGCTGAGAGATAGGAAAGACTCATGGATCGCTTTGCTTATACCTCTTTAAACTCCATTAACGAACGGAGACCCATTCGTCACGTATTTACTAACGAGTTGGCGAACGTCAATGTGGTGGGCTTTAAAAAGAGTTGGGAGGCGGCCATGCAAGCTAACAAAACTGAAGGCATGGGCTATGACACCCGTATTTCACCGCAACTTGAAAAGCACGAGCGTATTTTGCTGACTCCCGGGGCTCTTATGGTCACTGGTCGCAGCACTGATATTTCGCTTAACGAGCAAGCGGTGTTCGGGGTACAAGCCCCTGATGGTGAAACGGCATTTACACGCCGCGGTGATTTAAGAGTCTCTGTTCAAGGTGTCCTAGAGAACGGTCAAGGTCATGTTGTTTTGAACGAAAATGGAGGTACGATCACAGTACCCCCTGGTTTTGATATCAACATCACAAAGACAGGAGCTATCTTCGCAAAAGACCCCAATATTGTCGGGGTCGCACCAGAGGTTCAAATCGGTCAGCTTATGCTGCGCGATGCGAGTCAAACCTACTTGGTTCGACGAGAGGATGGTCTTTTTGAAGCATTTGTTGACAACCAAAGGGTTCCGGGCGATTTTCAGTCGGGACCAAAGCCAGTTTCGGTGACATCGGGCGCTCTTGAAGGTAGTAACGTGAATCCCGTTTTGGCTCTCGTCAAACTCATTGATGAGAGTCGCTCGTTTGAGCAAAGCATTAAGTTTATTAAAACTGCAAAAGAAATCGACGAATCCGGCGCCCAAATGATGAGAGCTTAATCGCCTCACGCAGGCGGCAGATCTTTGCCGCTGTTGGCGCCATCCAAGTCTGGCAAACATCTTGCTTAGTGTTCCTTGAACGAAGTCGTAAGACTTCTTTAATTTAAGGAATGCCCTATGGATGCCTCTTTATGGATTGCTAAAACCGGACTTGATGCTCAGCAAAAACGCATGAGCGTCATTTCGAACAACCTAGCCAACGTCAACACCACCGGTTTTAAGCGTGATCGGGCTAATTTCGAAGATCTTCTCTATCAGAATATTCGACAGCCAGGGGGTACCACGGGTGCCGATACTTTGACACCGACCGGGCTTATGGTGGGTACCGGTACGCGCATTCTCACCACGGAAAAGATTCATGCCCAAGGCAATATGATTAATACTGATAACGCCTTGGACATCGCAATTGATGGCCCGGGATTCCTTCAGATCACCCAGGCCGATGGCACGATTGCATATTCGCGTGACGGTGCCTTCAAGATCAATGCAGCGGGCCAAGTTGTCACGGGTCATGGAGACCTTCTTGATCCCGCGATTGTCATTCCCGCTAACGCAGCGTCGATTAGCATCGGTCGCGACGGCACGGTAACCGCCGAGTTGGTTGCTGGTGGAGGCCAGGTAGGTCTTGGCCAGATTAATCTCGCACGCTTCGTTAATCCAGCAGGCTTACAGCCGATGGGTCAAAACCTATACAAAGAAACCGCCGCCAGCGGTGCCCCAGTGATTTTGGTTCCCGGCGTTGAAGGCATGGGCTTTTTGCGCCAAGGCATGTTGGAAGCCTCCAACGTGAATGTGGTGGAGGAAATGGTGAACATGATTGAAACCCAGCGCGCCTACGAGGTGAACTCTAAGACTATTTCGGCCACCGACGGCATGTTGCGCTTCCTTAACCAGAACCTCTAATTTTTTTAAGGCTCTAACCATGTTCTCCAAAAGACTTCCACGAATTGGTTTATCGGTACTTGCTGCCTCAACTTTAGTAGCCTGCGCCTCGAATAAACCCAAGATGGCTGATGCGGAGTTTGCGCCCATTGTGCAAATCCCTGTGCCACCACCTGCACCTGCTACAGGGTCTATTTTTGCAGGTGGTCGTAATGATTTCTTCTTCGGAAGAAAGCGCGACTACCAGGTGGGCGATATTGTGACTGTGATACTTGATGAGCAGACCCAGGCTGACCGCAGTAACAGTACCAAGGCAAACCGTGAGAGTAGTAATGACATTATGGCCGGCGTCCGCGGAAAGCTGCCTGGATTTACAGATGGCCTCGCGCTTGCGGGCTCCACACTCTCCAGCGAGGGAACGGGCACGACCGCTCAAAGCGCAAGCCTTACGGGGTCCATCGCCGCCACTGTCACGCAGGTCATGCCCAATGGCAACCTTTTGGTTCGCGGTGAAAAGCAGCTTGACCTCTCAGAGGGCACCGAGACCATTCGTGTCGCCGGTATCGTGCGCACCCAAGATGTTGGTCCCAATGGAACGGTTTTTTCGAAACGTCTTGCCAATGCGCAGATTTCGTACACGGGTACGGGTGACTTAGCCAATGCATCGAAGGTGCCTTGGGGTACAGGCTTCTTAATGAAGATCTGGCCTTTTTAATGACTGCTTTCTGAAGCGCCCTGATCTTATTCCTGCGACTTTAACCAAGGCTTAATCACAAAAGGCTCCCTATGCGATACGGACTGCAAACACTGAAAGATCAGTTGAGCGATGTGTTGACAACCACCGACATCGGCCGCAAGGCCCGTTGGGTTGTGGGCACCGCCTGGGTTCTTGCACTACTTACTATGCTTGTTACGCCTCCAGCCCACGCTGATCGTGTGAAAGACCTTGCATCTCTTGCGAGCGTGCGGGCCAACCAACTTCTTGGCTATGGTTTGGTTGTAGGTCTTGAAGGTACTGGGGATGGCGCTGACCTTAGTGTCACGGCAACCAGCATGAAGTCCATTCTTAGTCAGTTGGGGGTCAACATTGACAATGCCGCGGGCGATTTCGACCGTGCGACCGCGGGCAAGATGGACGTGAAAAACGTAGCTGCTGTCATGGTGACGGCCGAGCTCCCAGGCTTTGCCAAGCCCGGCCAGCGCATTGACGTTAATGTTTCCGCAATAGGAAAGGCCAAGAGCCTACGCGGTGGCAATCTTATTCTTACAAGCTTGCGGGGTGTGGATGGGCAAGTCTATGCCCTTGCTCAGGGCCCATTAACGGCTACAGGCGTTCGTGAAGAGGCGGCCGCCTCGCGTGTAACGCTTGGTGTTCCAACCGCAGCACGCATTCCAAACGGTGCCATTGTTGAACGCACCGTTCCCACGCCGTTTGAGAGTGCCGAGTTTTTGGTGATGAACGTTCATGCCTCCGATTTTTCAACGACCAACAGCATCGTTAGCACCGTCAATAAAACCTTTGGTGATGGCACTGCGCAGGCGATTGATGCCACGTCCATCGCCATTCGAAGTCCTGCGAACCCCAGTCAACGAGTAGCCTTTATGAGTGAGGTTGAAAACTTGGATGTCACTCCGGGAGAACCCCCTGCTCGCGTGATTGTTAATTCGCGCACGGGCACGGTTGTCATTAGCCGTAATGTAAAGGTGACGGCAGCTGCCGTTTCGCACGGAACTATTTCGGTCATGATTGCGGCCACTAACGAAGTGAGTCAGCCGGCTCCTCTGGCGGCGGGTGATACCGCTGCCGTCCAAAATGCCGACGTTGCTGTGCAAGAAGATAAAAACCCGATGTTCCTCTTTCAGCCGGGGGTTGATCTTCGGCAGATTGTTGATGCTGTGAATCAGGTGGGTGCAACGCCATCCGCGCTCATTGCCATTCTCGAAGCGTTGAAGACTTCAGGAAGTTTGCGTGCCGAGTTGGTTGTTATTTAAAGAGTCCCCAAAGACAAGGTAAGCAAAGGTCGAACGCCATGGACATTCAATCCAGTTTTGACTTCTCTAAGTTCGAGGGGCTTAAGGCCATGGCGCGCCAGAGGCCAGATCAGGCCGCGGATGGGTCGCAAGCAACAGATCCCTCGCAGTTTGATGGCCAGAAGAAGGCGCTGCGCAAGGCGTCTGAGCAGTTCGAGGCTTTGTTTCTGCAAGAAATGCTTAAAAGCATGCGAGCCACGGTAGGCAATGACGAGTTGGTTGATTCTGCTGCCATTCAAACCTACGAAGAAATGTTTGACCGGGAAGTGGCGTTGCAAATGTCTAAACGAGGCTCTGTGGGCATTTCCGACATGCTTGTTAGTCACATGGAAAAGCAACAGCAGGCTGCCGCTGACATGCTTCTACGCCGGGAGCGTGAGCAAAGTGAACAGGGTTTTTCACGATCGGATAAAGCGCGGGCCGACATGATACCGCTTGAAAAGACGCCGTCTTTTGGCGTGGCTGTGCAAGACGCTGTTGCACCCAGTCTTCCATTAGCAAAATCCCTTAAACCCTTGCAAAGGGAAGGAACGGTGGCACGTCCCTTGCGCTAAAGCGTGAAGGATGAGCAACCTATTTCCCATGCGCACAAATCTGGCCGCTAACCCATGAGTGATTTGGTCACCATTGCCAGTACTGCTGTCTCGGCCTATCAACGGGCCTTGGGCACGGTGTCAAACAACATTGCCAACGTGGGCAGTGAGGGCTATTCCAAACAAGAGGTGGGTCTTGTTGAGAACAGTCCACGCGACTATGGCACTTCTTATTTGGGTACCGGTGTTAACGTTACTGGGGTCAAGCGTCTCTACGATGCCTTCATTGAAGACAGTCTTCGAAATGCCACGGCCGAGCTTGAAACTCAGGGCCCCATGGTGGATTACGCCAATCGAGTGGTGAATATTTTAGGCAACGAAAACGTTAGCCTCTTAACAGCCTTTGATGAATTTATTGATTCTGCTCGGCAACTCTCAGCTGATTCATCGTCCGTTATTCTTCGCACTCAATTCCTCAGCAAGGCCGAAGGCCTAGCTTCACGCTTCGGCGAACTCTCGGGGCAGTTGCAGTTGGTGAACCAAGAAAGCCAAGAGCGTCTTAATACCGACATCAACGAGCTAAACCGTTTGTCAGAGCAACTCTCGGTGGTGAACCAACAGCTTCGCAAAACGCGTTATGCCGACCGTCAGCCGCCCGCCTTACTTGATGAACGTGACAGTATTCTCCGAAAAATGTCGGAACTCGCCAAGATTAATATCTCAACAGCTTCAAATGGTGAGGTGACTGTGAGTGTCACCAGCAGTAAAGAGCGTGGCCAGCTTGTGAATGCTGATGGAGCACGTACTTTAACGGCGGTATTTAGTGAGACCGATCCCGCCAAGGTGGATCTCGTTATTAATGCGTATTCGAAGAACCCTGAGAGCGTCAACGGTGTTTCAGGAGGGAGTGTTTCAGGGCTTGTGAACTTTCGTCAGCGCGTGCTTGCCCCCACCCTCACGAACCTTGATTTCCTTGCCAAATCGTTGGTCTCGGAGCTTAACCAGATTCATAAAGAAGGTATTGACCTTAACGGGAACGATGGCAAAGACCTTTTTCAAATTTCACCTATTTTTCAGCTTGAGTCGTCGCGTGGCACTACAGAAGCTCGTCTTGGCCCACAGTTAGTCGATCTTGAGGCCTACAGGGCTTCGCCCATTGAGCTTAGCTACAACGCCAATGCTGGGCAGGTTAATGACCTTACCGTTTCAGGAAACTTTCGAACGGGTGACCAGATTACTG
>JAYNLI010000021.1:0-20785 GCA_038111655.1 Bordetella sp. | reverse complement strand
ATTTGATTTCGAAAAACCGCGAGCCCAGGCTTGGTGCCTTCACTCGAATCCAGTTGGGTTTTGGGCCAAGGCTTTCGTTATGAGCAACAATGGGGATAAGCCGCGTTTTTGCAGCCCCCTTTTTTTTCAAAGTAACCGGTGTCGCCTCGGGGCCATGGCTTTGTTCAGTAGTCATTCGGCTTTCGACTTAAGAGCATTTCAGAGATGATTTGGCAGAGGCTTTGAGCAGCCTCGTTCCAAGACAATAAGACACCCATTTTAGACAGGTCTGTAACTTTCAATCCTTGCATACCACAAGGGTTGATACGCTCAAACGGCTCAAGATCCATGTTCAGGTTGAGTGCAATACCGTGATAAGAGCAGCCATTTTTAATTTTTAGGCCCAAGGCAGCAATCTTGTGCCGCTCTTGCAGCATATTCACATACACTCCAGGCGCTCCGACCACGCGATAGGCGGGGTCGATAGCCAGCCCTTTCAAAAAGACAATTAAGGCTTCTTCCAGCAGTGTCACTAGGCTTCGCACGGTAAGTTGGTGACGACGAAGGTTGAGCAGGCAATAAATAACCAATTGGCCAGGGCCATGGTAGGTGACCTGACCACCGCGGTCCGCCTGCACAACAGGAATTGACCCTATGTTCAGAAGGTGTTGATGCTGAGCGGCAAGCCCCAGACTGAAGACAGCTGGATGCTCGACGGGCCAAAGGACATCGTCAGACTGGTCGTTGCGTCCCAGGGTATAGCTTGTCATACGCTCAACAGCGGCCTCGTAGCCCAGGCCTTGGCCTGAGGGCCAGATAACTAGAGAACCACCTTGACCCATGGATGACCCGTAAGACAAAGATAGATCTGGTCTAGGTGGGCCTTCGAGTGTGTTCGAATGTAAATGGTAAGACTGATGTAAGTGGCTTCTCTACTGACTCGCATCTCGATTTTCTCGGTGGCAATATTGGGCACAAGGTCGGCAAGAGCCCGAACCATTTCCTGAGCGAAGTCGTCTCTCCGCACGCCCATGACCTTGATGGGGAACTCGCAAGGAAACTCAATCAGTGATTCTTGTGAGTCGGGTGTCTGCATGAAAAGTGGGTTGCTAAAAAGCCTATCAGCGTTCGGCTGCAGGGCATTGCGCGTCAATGGCCTGGTCGTAGGCTTTACGCAGCGCCTTGAACACTGGTCCTGGCCGGCCGTTGCCAACCGGTTTTTGATTAACGGAGGTAATGGCCAAGAGCTCTTTGGTTGCGGAACTTAACAAAACCTCGCTTGCATGAGCAAGATCTTCGGGGCTGCGTTCGCAAAGACGCAGCCGAAGCCCGGTGGAGATTACGAGCTCTTCAATGAGGCTGTAACGAATTCCCTGTAAGGCACGGTGATCTTTGAGGTGACCCAGCAATTCACCCTCAACAACAAGCCAGATATTGCTCGAAGCCCCTTCCGTGACAACGTCTTCCCGAATGAGTATGGCCTCGTGGGCGCCTTGTTCCACGGCCCTTTGGCGAGCCAAAACATTTCCCAAAAGAGCCACCGACTTGATGTCGCAGCGCAGCCAGCGCTCATCATTGACGGTGATGGCCTTTAAACCAAGCTCTCGATCCGCCTGACTTGGACGATGCAATTCCGTAGCCATGGCAAAAATCGTGGGCCGCTCCTTTTTGGGGAAGGCATGGTCTCGCTTTGCCGCTCCGCGTGTGATTTGCAGATAGATGAACTGATCATCGAAGGGTTGACGTTCGATCATGTTGTGCACCAGTTGCGCCCAATTCTCTTCGCTGAAAGGGCTGGCCAAGTTGATTGCTGCAAGGCTCCGCGTTAATCGTCGCAAATGATTGTCCCAGAGGAAAGGTTTACGTCGATAGACCGGCACCACCTCGTAGATACCATCGGCAAACAAAAAGCCACGATCAAGCACGGAGACTTTGGCATCTTCAAGTGCAAGAAACTGGCCATTGAGATAGGCAACGCTTTCGGGGTCAAGGTTTTCAGGAAAGGATGCATCGAAGGCGTGATTGAGAAAACTTGCACTCATGGCGATGTTCCTGTGACTTGGGCAGAGGAAGAGAAGCCCAATGATTTCCACCATAAGACGAGGCTGTCAATGGCTCTGCCCAGAAGCCCAGCAGGCCTTACAGAATCGGCTGCAACCAAGGAGACACTATGAATCTGACGACTTCCCAACCAGACGCGAAGCTCGCCAACTGGCTGGTTGGCCACAACTGGGGCGACGACGCCTTGGGGATGTTGCAGTTCGGAACGAATTCCACCCTGTTGGTTTCTTGGAATGGCGACAAGGACGTCTTGTCGAAACTCGGTGGCGAGTGAGTCGGTGGCGCCCTTGTAAACCCGGAGGGTTGCAGAGACCTCGCTCTGACGATAAAGCCGAATAAGGTCGAACTGCTGATAGCCAAAGTTAAGAAGTCTCTGAGCATCTTGCACTCGCCTCTCAGGGGTCTCAGCCTGACTGATTACAACCATTATTCTGCGCTGGACCTGCTCTCGGAGCCCAAGCGGTTGGGGGCGTTTGGCAGTGACCAGCGCACTGGAGCGCTCCGGAAGGTCGGTCGCCATAAGACCATCCACGCTCCGGTCGAGCCAGAGAAGTCGATTGGGGTTGGCCTGACGAATGCCGTTAAAGCTTATTTCTCGGCGGCTTGAATACTTCAGTGCGTCGGGAAAGTCTTGAAAAAGGGTTGAGGCCAGAATGGCGAGATCACGGGCAGAGCTCTGCGTGTCCACATTAAAAGCCCCACTGGCATTCATGAACAGGGTCTGTCGCATGCCCAGCTTCTGAGCGGTCTGGTTCATGAGGGTGACAAAACCAGCCTCGGAACCCGAGATTGCGCGTGCTAAGGCAAGGCCCGCATCGTGTGCCCCAAGAACCATCACCCCCTCAAGAAGTTCTTTAACGCTGGCACCTTGGATGCCAAGGAAAATGCGTGGTCCTGGGGGTATTTCCGACTCTGGCGGACTCGGAATGATTTGCTCAAGCCGAATAACGCGATCGCGCAGGGCAGAGAAGGTAAGGTAAGAGGTCATGAGGGCGGTTAGACCCCCAGGGTGCATCGGCTGATTCTCATTGAGACTCGCAAGCGTTTGACCAGTCGAGAGGTCGATGAGCAGCCAGGAGTCTGCAGAAACTTGGCTAGGAAGCGGCCAGAAGTTTGAAGCTAACTGAGCTTTGGCTGTCGAGCCTAGCCCGACCAATAGGCTAAGGCTGACTAAGAAAGAAAAAAGAAGGCGCGTCATCAGAGTCATGCCAGACCCTTCGGGGTTGGGTCAAATGGAGCCGCTCCCAGGCCGTGAAGGGCAAATTGAATATGGCTGCGAAGCTCGGTCAGGCGCCCATGGAAAAAGTGGCCCGCCCCGGGCATAACAATGACAGACTTTTTCTGCTCTTGGGCAAATCGGTAAACCGCTTCAAGCGGAACAACCTCGTCGTCTTCACCATGAATCATGGCGGCGTTGTTTCCTAGCTCCGCCGGGGTAAGCCGGGTGACGGCAAGTCCGATAAGTATGCATGCTTGAAGATCGAGGGGTGCCAAACTCAGGGACACTCGCTTATGGCTCCACTGGTGGGCGACGAAGCTTGCAACGGCGGCCCCGAATGAAAAGCCCCCCGCCCAGCGACTTGGACCCACCAAGGCCCCATAGCGTTCTTCGGCCCATTTCCAGGCTGCCCAGAGATCGTCTCTTTCGCCAAGACCATCCGCATGGCTACCTTGGCTCTTGCCAACGCCACGAAAATTGGGGCGTACACAGACCATGCCAAGATCTATAAAGGAGCGCACCAGCGTCTGGACAACCTTGTGGTCAAGGTTGCCTCCAAAAAGCGGGTGGGGATGGGCAATGACTGCAAGCCCAAGAAACGCCTTTGCCTGCCCAGGCTCATCGATAGCCAGTTCAAGGTCGCCGGCAGGGCCCTGAATTAATAGGCGTTTAGTCTGGGCGTTCAAACGGTTCTGGCGCGTGGGTTCGACGAAGGTTAGGAACTAAATACGAAGCCGCTCAACTGGCTGACCACCAATTAAATGGCGGTCGACGATTTCGTCGATATCGGAGGTGTCTACATAGCGGTACCAGATGCCCTCGGGGTAGACCACTGCCACCGGCCCCTCGGAACAACGATCAAGGCAACCCGCCCGATTGGCCCGAACCTTCCCCGGCCCATGGGCCTGGGCAGCCTGAAGCCTTACCTTGGCATGGGCATGGGCATCCACCGAACCAAGGTCTGCGCAGCATTCGGCACCACCCTCGCGTTGGTTGATACAAAAAAAGACATGACGCTCAAAATAAGCCATGTCGTATTTTACGTTGCTTATGGCGAACGTCTGCGCCCAAGACTTGGAGGTGATTGTTGGCTTGCAATCATGAGCATCCACATGAGGAAGGCCAATGGCCATACCTCGAAGCAGAAATAGGCAAGCCCCTGAAGATTCGACCAATGGCTCGCCCCCCAGCCCGTTAGGGCGGCCTGACCTTCAATCGGGCCAAGACCTGCAGAAAGCGTGAGTGCAAGGCAGGTAAGCGCGACCCCCAGCCATGCAAGTCCGCGGGCCTCAAGCGTAAAGGCAGCCGCCCCAAGTAGGCCCGCCAGAAAAAGACCCGTTTGAGCCCCCGGGTTTAGCCAGCCATGAAGAGCTATGAGCAAAAGCAAGGGGTCTGCGGAAGCTCCGGGCGAGAGCTGCCATATCCAGAGCCCACGAATCATGACCGCGACAAAGAGCGCAAGGCCAAGCACCATCGACCATTGGGATTGCAGTCGATTGGCCCATCCACTTCCAAGACCCAGTAGCGTGAGTCGTATAAGCACAGCGAGGCAGACCAGTTGGCTCGCTGTGAGTGCCGCTTCAAGCGCAATGAATCTGACGCTGCCGGGACTGAGATGAAAGATTTGGCTCGACAGGCCAAGGGCTGCAAGAGAGCTTCTTGACATGGCAAGCCATGGGCTTTGGGCGGAGGCCTGGGCAAGAACCCATAGGCCGATCAGGCCAAGCCCAATTGGCCACCCGCCCGGCAAGGGCGTCATACAAATCACACCCCGGAAAGGGCGGCGTTGCCGCTGATAGAGGCGCTGCAACCGATGACCGAGGGCCCAAAGTAAAGCGCCCGCAAGGCCTCCTAAGCTATTGGTAAGAAGGTCAAGCCATTGGGCGCGTCGAGTAGGAAGATAGGTTTGCAGACACTCCATGAAAAACGATAGTACGAGGCATACCAGCACGGCCTTGGCCGCTGCAATGGCAGTTGAGAGGCCGGCAGCTTGCCCTCCAGAGTGACTTAGGCGGCTAAGAAGGCTGGCCCAGACCAGCCCCATTGGAATGTAAGCCAACAAGTTTGACCAGATGTCGAACTGGGTTCGGTAGCGCGGCAGACCTTCGAAAAGAAAGGCCCAGGGAGGACCTGACACCATCTGCCAGCCGACAAAAGGGAAAAGACTCAGGCTAGCAAGGGCAAATCCATAGCCTAAGGCCACAAGCCAAAGACCCCAAGGCCTGAGTGTTGTCGATGGACCTCGCCGAATTGCGCACATGCCCCTTATGATGCCAAGGTCCCTAAACAAATGGCGAGGTGCGGCTTGATGGACTATTTGCTTGTTGATATGGGCAATACTGCGGTGAAGTGGTGTCTTGGTCCGGCTCAAGGCAAGAGACTTGGCACTGCGCAATCAATGGACTGGCCCCAGACAGTCACGGGCCGGCGCGGGTTTGCCTTTTCAATGGCCAGAACCATTGCCCAAAACATTGGCCAACAATCCTCACTCAGGTCGTCTCGACAAAAGGTGCGAGTCCTCTCGCTCTTCTATTGTTCAGTGACCTCTGCCGAGCGAACCGAGGATTTGGTTGACGCACTCTCTGAGATTCTTGGCTGCCACCCCAGGCGGTTTCTTAGTCAGGCCCACCTGACCCTTGACCAGCCTGGCGAGACTTGGGAGCTTCACAATAGCTACAAAGCCCCAAGGCAACTGGGTTCGGACCGATGGGCAGCACTTGTTGGGCTTATGGCAAGCCCATCTTATTGGAAGGGGTTGACTGCGTTTGGTCGGCAGAGCCGCGGCCCTATTGTTTTGGTCTCAGCTGGCACGGCTACGGTGATGGACTGGTTGACCCTTCGCCACCCTTCAACCCCATTAAGGCACCGATTCGACTTTCAGGGGGGAACAATTCGACCGGGATATGGGGTGATGGCGGGGGCACTGGGCCAGTCTGCCGCGGGCCTAGGACCTGCAAGCCCCGTAGTTACACGAAGAGCAATACAGCAAGGTATTGGTCAGTCACAGGTTTCAGGGGTTTTTTCTCGGGGCATGCCCAGCCTGGTTGTCGTGCATGGGGGCTTTGCTAAGCAATGGCGTAAAGATTTTTATGCGAGCGGAGAGGTCTATGGCAAAGAAGGGGTGGGGAAGAAGACCAACAAGCCCATGGTTCTTCATACCCCTGGCCTTATCTTGCAAGGACTTCGAGCCTGGGGACAGACGCAGCCTTAAGGGGTCGTTGCGACGGAGACAAACGACTTTCGAAATCGATTCAGTTCTTGAACGGTGGTGAAGGGCTGCTCAAAGAGCAGCGAGAGGTTGTGAAGAATGCGCTCGGCAACCTTCTTCTCCCAGCCTGTATCGAATTGAATTTGCTCGTCAAGCCATTTCTCAAGCCAGCCTGGCTCAGGAAGCCTGCTTTGAACCGTGTCGTTGGGGTAGAGCGCCTCGTTGACATGCAGGTTGGTTGGATGCAGGGCCTTGGCCGTTCGGTGAGCCGAGGCCATGAGGACACCAATTTTAGAAAAGGAGGCACGGGCAGAGTCTCCCATTTGTGCAAGGGCCTTTTTCATATAGCGCAGATAAGCCCCGCCATGCCGAGCTTCATCTTTGGCGATGGTTTCGTAGATTTGCTTAATAACAGGCTCGGTATGCCATTGCGCGGCGCAACGGTACCAATGGTTCAGGCGAATTTCACCGCAGAAGTGCAGCATGAGTGTTTCAAGTGCTGGGGCAGGGTCGAATTCAAAGCGAACGGCGTGCAGCTCCTCATCGGTGGGCAGAAAATCGGGCCTAAACCGCCTTAGGTATTCCATTAATACCAGGCTGTGTTTTTGCTCTTCGTAGAACCAGACCGACATGAATGCTGAAAAGTCGCTGTCGTGACGATTGTCACGAAGAAACATTTCGGTGGCCGGCAGGGCGGCCCACTCGGTAATGGCATTCATTTTAATTGTGAGTGCCTGCTCGTCAGTCAGCTGACTGGCGTCGAATTCAGACCAGCGAATGTCGTTTTCTAGATTCCAACGAACGCGCTCGAAGGCACGAAAAAGTTCGGGGTAAAGCATTTGATGGGCAGAGATCGACTTCATAGCTTTTTATTCTATGCATCTTTTAAGGCATGTTAGTGACAATCGCGGCACGAGCAACCCTTTTACGAAGGTAGCGAATTGCCCACGACAAACCTGCGAATGCCTCGAACAGTGAGGCAGCGTCCCAGTGATCGTCATGCCTAGTAATTTCGCCCGTCTGCCCGTTCACACAAAGCCAACTGGTTCCTGCAATGGCCTGCATTGGCTTATTCGGGCCAACAGCAAATCGAAACACCCATCGCGCCGCAAGTTCAACTTCAAGGGGTTCCGCCTGGGTATGGTTGAAGGGATGGCGAGAAGTCACTTCGGCCATGACCAGGTCAGTGAAGCAAGGCGCATGAAGATTGAGAAACATGCTGCGATAGGCTTGGTCAATAGCCTTACGACCTTTAAGGCTATGAAAGGGGTCAGAAAACTGGCAGTCCACGGCGTAAAGGCTTGTGAACTGGTCCATGGTGTCGGGCCCAAGCGCTTCTGCACGATGAATAAATGTTTCTTTCCAGTTATTTATCTCGATTGTCGTCATGACATTAACCCTGTCGCAGTCGCCCAACGAGTCGGAAGTAAAGGCCATAGGGCAAACAACGTAAAAGCTTAAGAAAAAGAGTGAAGCGACGGGGAAAATGAATTTCGAAGTCCCCCTCGGCAAGTCCCATCATGATGAAACGGGCAGCCTCTTCTGGGCTCAAGAGCGCTGGCATCTCGAAGTCGTTCTGATCGGTGAGGCGTGTTTTCACAAAGCCAGGAAGCACAAGGCTAACCCCGATACCCCTGGGGCGAAGCTCAAGGTAGTTGATCTCAGCGAGCTGATTTAATGCTGCCTTGCCAGCACCGTAGGCCATGGCTAAGGGAAGTCCGCGGTAGCCTGCAACGCTTGAGACCCAGGCCCAGTGGGGTTTACGGTGAGCGGAAGGGTTTTCTTTCCAGATTTTTAAAACCTCATGCAGTCCGTAATAACAGGACAAAAGATTGATACGCAGTGTGGTCTCGGCCTCATTCGGATTGAAGTCATGCGACTGCATGGGGGAGTAAACCCCTGCAACCCAAAAAACCACGTCAGGAATGAGGCTCGCTTTTGCAAGGGTTGCACACGCTTCACGAAGGCTCTCGGTGGCAGCAACGTCACAAGCCAACTTGTAGACATTCGATTCAGGAAAAGCCTCTACCAGTCGGTCAGCGCGGCGCGCTGAGACAACAAGGCGAGCGCCTTTGGCCAAGAGTTCACGACCGAGAGCAAGGCCAATTCCCTCCGACCCACCGACAAGCCAGACGGTTCGGCCCGCCCAGCTTCTAATCGGCTCGTTGAGAGGACGAAAGGGCTCGAAAAGACTCGGCACAGAGTCTTTTCGATTCAACCCAGGGGCTTGCGCTGATTTCAAGGCGTGCTTTGACGTCGAAAGGAGAGCGTAACCTCCCCAAGGCGTATACCGAATTTACTAAACACCGCACGATTCATAAGTACCTCGTCGTCCACCAGGACCATCCAATCGTCAAACTGCATTTCGATGGTTCGACCGTCGATGGGCACAGCAAGGGTGTAACCCCATTGCAAAGCGTTACCAGAAAGCCTTCCCTGGGCCTGGCCCACGACATCGTCCGCCTTTCCAACCCACTTCTGAGGGCCCACCTTCTGCAGGCGCCAGACACGCCTTTGTTTTTCTCCATCAGACCAGACAAATCGTTCATCAAGCTCGCCGCGATCTCCTTCAAAGCGGCCATCAATTTCAACAACAAAACGACGTGTGATGCGGCCAAACCGATTTTGAACAATACCCCAGCCGGTTGTTCGACCAGTGAAATACTTCTCAAGATCAAGTACCGGTTTTTCTTGCGCATAGTCCTCGAGCTTTGGACTTGCGCAGCCCGAAAGGCCAAGACCTAAAGCCATGACTATGAACACGAGCAACAAAGAACGCGCCAGGATCAAGGGGAGCCGGCCGAAGTTAGCGGACGGATTGATGGTCCAGTGGGTGTGGAAGGGCATGGGATGACTCCGTGGTGAATGAGGGTACAAGCCCCAGTGCGATGAGCTTAAGAAGACAAGGAAGCCCCGCATAAAAAAGCGCGAGGCTTGTAACGCTCAGGCCAGCGGCGATCTCGAGGCCAGAGGGCAGATCTTGTTTGGCCGCAGGTGCGGGGTCGTAGCCTGTGAGGGCCAAGGCGGGCAAAACAAGCCCTGCCGCAGCGGCGAGAGCAGACTTTGCTAGCAGGTTCCAGAGTCCAAAGTACTGACCCTCAAGGACCTCCGCATGCCTGGCCTCTTCAATCACTCGACCAATAAAAAGCGAAGGCGCAATAAGTTCTGCCCCAAGGGCAAGGCCGGTAACGAGGCAGATGATGCCAAAGCCAAGGGCATCTCCCGACCCTAGAAAAGTAGCCCAGGAGAGGGCTAAGATGGACCCCAACATGGCCAAGCGCCAGCACCGTCTTGGCCCGTATCGGTTCATAAGCCAGCCCCAGGCTGGAATGGAAAGGGCAGCGGTGCTGAAGTAGGCAAGCAGCAAGACTCCAGCCATAAGGTCGCTTAGTTCAAGTGTGTCGCGCACGTAAAATAAAAAAAGGCTTGCGGGTATGGCGTTTGCCAAGGCGTTTATGCCAAGGGCAAGTAGAAGTTGCTTGAAGCGCGCATGAAACACCTGTTGGTAGCCAGTAAAAAGCTGTCTAAGCCAGACCACTAAGCTTGTCGCGCTTGGCTGGGTCTGAGAGCCTGCGGTCAGGCAGTGCCTTGGCCGAAGCCGCAGCAGCACACTCAAGGCCAGAAGGCCCACGCCAAGAACTCCTACGGTCATCGGCACAACCAAGACTTGTGCAGCAAGCACAGAGGCCATCATGACACCAAGCAGGGTAAGCCCCTCGCGCCAGCCGATAAGTCGAGCTTGCTGGTGAAGACTTTTACCCCTAGCAATCGCCCAGCTTTGATGGGCAAGCTGGGCGGCGCTGTTGGCAAGAGAGACCAACAACACAGAGGCTGCAAGCCAGGCCATAAGGGCAGGCTGCATGTCGTTTGCAAGCAAGACTTCAGGTGGGTTCATAAGTGCGGTAAAGCCAAGCATCAAGAGCGCCAGACCCGGAATCATCCACCGCTGGAATCGTGCGCCTTGGGTTTGGTCAAGAAGCCTGCCAACCAAGGGGTCTGTGATGGCGTCTGTGAGTCGACAGGCCATCAAAATAAAACCCACTGCGGCCAGAGGTAAACCGAAGCCATTGGAGTAAAGGGAGGGCGTAAGCAGGTAGAGGGGCAGGGCCGCAAAGGCCAAAACAAATCCCGGAAGCCCATAAAGTGCGGCATCCAGTTGGAGAAGAAACCCGCGAGGCAAGGCTGTATTCCGGAGATGACGGCCTAGGGGCTAAGACCGGAAAGCAGCTTTTTTCGAAGGCTGGCCACACGCGTTTCAGGGTGTAACCAGATGTTGAAAAAAGCCTCCGAGAATTGGGAGTCTTTGACCTGGCCGACTGGTTCGTCGTTAAGAAAGAAGAGTGCGCCGCGATTGGGCAGGTGCACACCAAGAATACGGTCTCCGTCGACGACATTGGGAAAGATTGTTCGCATCTGACTTTCCCACGACTCCAACTGACCAGGCTGAAGAGCAAGGCCGAGCCTTTGAATTTCATCGCGACTGGTCTTGGTGATGGTGCTGCCTTGAAGCCCAGTACGGTATGTAAGTTCCAGAGCAAGGGGTCGCTCGAAGAGCTTGTTTGCCCCCGATTTTGCGCTAGACCAGAGCCGAGCCTCGTAAATCGTGAGCCCGAGAAAACGAAGCTTCCCCTCACCAACCAGGCTAGCCTGTTTACCCAGAAGGTTTGTCAAAGGAGTGGGCAGGGCGGAGGCATGCCCGTGCAAGGCCACACAGCCAAGTAGACCGGTCAAGACCAGCCCCGCGAGTCGAGAGGTAAGCGTTGCTGAAACCTGCCTAATCACTGCGCTGGTCATAGGCCAGGCTTATCCAGGCAGACCTGCACCACGTCAATGTCGCCAGCCATAAAGCCAGCCTCGCAGTAGGCCAAGTAAAAGCGCCACATTGCAAAAAACCGGTCATCAAACCCGAGGCTGCGGATGGAGGATTCTTGATCGTTAAACCTTTCAAGCCATTCCCGAAGGGTTCGCGCATAGTCGTGCCCAAAGCCGAAGAGCTCACTGGCCGTCAGACCCACGCGTTGCGCCTGAGATTCAATGGTCGAAGGAGTAAGCAACATGCCACCCGGGAAGATGTATTTTTGAATGAAGTCGGTAGAGCGCGCGTAACGCTCAAAGAGTTCATCTTTGATGACGATTGCTTGAATAACGGCTCGGCCCCCTGGTCGAAGTCGGTCGTGCAGGGTCTGGAAATAGTTAGGCCAATAAGCCTGCCCCACCGCCTCGATCATCTCAATGGAGACAATGGCGTCGAACTCGCCTTGCACGTCGCGGTAGTCCTGCAGCCGAAACTCACAGCCGCTTTTTTTTGATACAAGCCCCTTGGGCTTTATGCGGTCTTCCGCCCAGGCCTTTTGTGACGGGGAGAGTGTCAGGCCCGTGTAGTGCGCAACGCCGTTTTGCATGAGTCGCTCAGCGAATCCACCCCATCCACATCCAATTTCAAGGACACGAGGAGCGAGGTCTGTGGCCATGGTTGGAGCCTTTGAAAGACACTCAAGAACTCTGTCAAGCTTTCGGCGCTGACCATCTTCAAGGTTAACCGCGGAGCCCCATTGCCCCTTTCGATCGAAGAGAGCGCTTGAGTAAGTCATGCTCGGATCAAGCCAGAGCCGGTAGAAGTCGTTGCCAAGGTCGTAGTGAAACTCGATATTTCGTCGCGACTGTCGCCTGGAATTGGAGCGCAGCTGATGCTGCAGGCGATCCCAGAGAAGCCGAATGGGGCTGCCGTATAGAGCGGGCTCAATGGCCTTGCGGTTGGCCGCAAGCAGGCTCAATAGCCCCGGTAGGTCAGGCGTCGACCAGTCGCTCCGCATATAGCCTTCCCCAAACCCAATGTCACCACGAAACCCGGCATCGCTAAGAGCTCGCCAGCGGTGAATGGTCAGGCCCGCCTGCAGGCCCATGGCACCTTCTTTGCCCACAATTCGCTGACTGCTTCCATCAGGAAGTTCGAGCTGCAACTGACCAACACGCAGTCGATTAAGCACCGAGAGCACCAGCCGGCTTCTCAGGCCACCAAGGCCTCGTCCGGTCTTCGCTGGAAGGGGGCCTGGCCTTGTGTGGAGCACCTCGGTTTCGGGGCTAATAAGAACCTGTTCTGTGGTGGAGGACGGAGGCATAGGAGACTTTTTTGTTAGGTTCGAGGAACGAGGCGACAGCCCTTAAGCCAGAGTTGAAGGGCATGCCAATGAATCTGAACGATCACCTTCATACTGAATGCAGGAAAGCTAAGCCAGGCCAGAAGAGCAGTCAGGCCGTTAAGTGGCCGTGACCGGCCGCTTAGGTAGGTCGTAAGGTCAAGGTCGCCCGGTGTTTTTGCCATTGAATCGAGCACCGCTGAAGGGCTGCTGCTGTAATCGATGCGAGCGAGGTCTTGGCCACTAGGGTCCGGGCTTCGAAAAAAACGAAAGGCATAGCGACCTTTCACTTCGAAGAATGGTGAGACGTAAAAAGCCTTATCCGCATAAAGGGTCTGACCATTCGCATAGCCTGAATCGGGCTTAAGCACATAGACATGCCGCCCTTGGAAGGTGTTATTCACCTCCACAACGATGGCCGAAAGGCTACCGTTTTCGCGCTCACAAAACCAAAAACTTACGGGCTTAAACGCATAACCAAGCACACGAGGAAAGGTCGTAAGCCAGATTTCGCCATTCGCATCGTCAACGCCGGCCTTAAAAAGCTGATCCTCTGCCCACTGCAAAAGCGGCTTCCCATCACCATGATCTTTTGACAAGACGGACAGAAGGGCAGAGCGGTCGATTGCCCAAAGGCGACCCACCCCCTGAGCGTTTGGCTCGCCTCGCGCAGATTGCCGCGCCATTGATCGCAGTGGGAGTTGGAGATAGAAAGCTCTTGTTTTAAATCGGTGAACGATGGGTTGAAAACGAGTGTGGCCCACACGCCCCCAGACAATGCGGGCAACCGACTCTTTCATGCTTACGCCGCCCGGGCAAGAGGTTGCCGCGTCAGGCCCATGGTCTTCAGCAAAGACTCGGCGGCCTGCTTGCCGGCTCGAAAGCCGTCCTCATGAAAGCCATAGCCTGTCCAGGCTCCTGCAAACCACAGCCCGTCTTTACCCTGCAGCGGCTGAAGATTGGCCTGAGCGTTTACAGCCGCCTCGTTAAAGATAGGATGCTCGTAGTTCAACTCTTCCAGTGTTTTTTGGGGGTCGGGGGGCCGATGCGGGTTGAGGCTGACGAAGACGTCTTCCGAGAAAACAAGGGGCTGAAGCCGATTCATCCAGTAGGTCACACTCACTGCCGATGAGACTCGATGGTGGGTTTGATTGAGGTAGTTCCACGAGGACCAAGCCGCTCGCCTGCGGGGCATTAAGGCCTCATCAAGATGCAGGTAGGCCTTGTTGGGCTGAAAACCAATGGCCTTAAGCAGGGGCAAAGCGGGGTGCTGACTTTCTCCAAGAATCTGAGCGGCCCGGTCGGAGTGACAGGCAAGCACAACGGCATCCGCATGAAGCTTGAATGGCGCAGCGGACCGCTGGTCTTGACCCGAGATCTGGAGACCTTGTGAAGGCGAACTGGATCCCGCATTCTTTGCGAAGGAGCCTGGCGCGATGGATGTCACAGATTCAACACGATGGTTAAGCCGAATCTCTGGCAAGACATTCTCGGCCTGCATGCGACTGAGCATGGCATCGATGTAGCTATTGCTGCCCTGACTGAGGCTGTACCAAGTGGGCCGATCTTGAACCTGAAGTAACCCGTGATTGCTACAAAATTGAACAAAGCTTGTAAGAGGGTAGCCCCGCATGGTCTCGGTGGGACATGACCAGATGGCGCCTGCCATGGGCAGTAGATAGGCGCTCTGAAAGCGCTCGCTGTAGCCCTCTGCATCAAGATAATCACCCAGGCTAATACCCGCCTTTCGCCCAGCCAATATGGCGGCCGAATCCTCGGGTGCCTTCTTGTTGAACTTTAGAATCTCGCGCAACATAACCCAGAATGCAGGTCGAAGCGCGTTGCTGGGCTGGGCAAAGACCGAGCGCAGATTGCTTCCTGACCACTCAAAGGCGCCCTCATTCATGGAAACCGAAAACGACATGTCCGATGCAGAGGTCTTGACACCGAGCTCCGCAAGCCAGGGGGTGAAGAGGGGGTAGGTTCGGTGATTAAAAACAATGAACCCGGTATCAACCGGGCCGCTTACACCGTTAAGCGTGATCGAGCGAGTGTGGGTATGCCCGCCAAGCCGAGCCCCGCCCTCAAAAAGGGTGAGTTGCGCCTGGCCCCGCAGATGCCAGGCCGTTGACAGCCCTGCAATGCCGGAGCCGACAACAACGACATGTGGCTTAGTTTGCAAAGTTATGAACGATCTTCGCGTAGGCCGAATGGTTGTGAATCGACTCAAAGTTCTCGGATTCGACACTGAATCCATCCACTGCGGGCAGGCTCTGCAGTCCAAGGGCAATGTCGCGAACGAGGTCTTCCACAAATTTGGGGTTGTCATAGGCCCGCTCGGTGACGTACTTTTCGTCAGGTCGCTTCAATAAGCTCCAAAGCTCGCAAGAGGCCGCCTGCTCGGCGACATGAATAAGCGCCTCTGGATGAAGCTCTGATTTAAGGCGAGCGGTGATGGTGACGTGGGAGCGCTGGTTGTGGGCGCCGTAGTCAGAGATTTTCTTGGAGCAGGGGCAGAGGCTGGTCACAGGCACCACCATCTTTAGAAAAACCTCAGGCTGCGGAATTTGACGTACCGTCCAGGTCATCTCGTAGTCCATTAAGGAGCTCACACCGGAGACGGGAGCCTGCTTGCGAACGAAGTAGGGTAGCCGGACGATTAACTCGCCTTCTACAGCCTCGAGCCGAGCGAGCATCTTTGTCATAAGGGACTTTACGCTTTCGAAACTCAGAGGTGTCTCGTGATTTTGGAAAACTTCAATGAAGCGTGACATGTGGGTGCCTTTTGACTCCGCCGGCAGCCCCACTGTCATTTCAACATCGGCCACCGAGGGCTGAGCGCCGGCGGGTGTCTGAACCATCACGGGATGGCGCATGCCGCGAATGCCTGCTTTCTGAATAGCCAGTCGTCGAGTATCGAGACTTGATTGGATGTCGGGCAGTTGGTCAATCTTTTCGGGTGCGTTCATGGCAGCCTTTCGTTAATGTTTCGTGCGGCCTAGTTAAAAATCAGAGTGGTTTAGAGCGAAGAGCCGCCTGCAGGTCGCGACGCAGCCGACGGCTGTCGGGGGAGACAGCGCTTGAATAACTTGAAACAAGCTTACCGTCCCGACCAATGAGGTATTTGTGGAAATTCCAGCCAGGCGCTTCGGCAAGTCGGGCAAGCTCGGTGAAAAGTGGGTTTGCGCCAGGTCCCCTGACCTTAGTTTTAGCAAACATAGGGAAACGAACCGAAAAGGTATTGGAACAGAATTCAGCAATCTGCTGATTGGAACCAGGCTCCTGATTCCCAAAGTCGTTGGACGGAAAGCCCAAGACCACTAAGCCCTCGTCCTTGTAGTTGCGATAAAGCGCCTCAAGCCCTTCGTATTGTTGGGTGAAGCCGCAATAACTGGCTGTGTTCACCACCAAAACAACCTTTCCTTGAAACTTACAGAGCGAGCGGGGCTCATCGTCTTGCAGGCGAGGGAAGGTCTGGTTAAGCAAGGCGGGACAGCTTGTTGACGATGCTGATGCCGACGCTTCAGCCGAGGCAAGACCTACCCTTGGGGCAAGAAAGGTAAGTCCAATAAAAAAAAGGAGGTGGAAGAGGTAAAACGGTCTTGTCATGGCAAGAGGCTTTTTGTCCTAGTCATTTGAAGCAAGAAGTTCTATACTAGGACGTAAATGTTTAAACGTCAAATATTTGTCTATGACAAATAAGGTTTTTCGTTATTTTTGTTAAACACCTATGGATCAACCCATTAAAGTTCCCATCAACCTGAGTATCGCTGCCGTCGAGCGGGACACAGGGCTTTCGAAAGACACTTTGCGTGTCTGGGAAAGGCGTTATGGTTTTCCGAATCCGGACCGTGACCATTTTGGTGAACGCATTTACTCCATTGATCAGGTGGACCGTCTTCGGGCGATTCGTCGGTTGATGGATATTGGTTATCGACCCGGCAAGATTATTGGTCTTAGCCTAGAAGAGTTACGGGCGCTTGCAGAATCGGTGCCGCAGGCCGCACCGGTTGCCTCCGAAGATCAGGCCGCCGATCTTGATCAACTTATGAAGGTGTTGAAGTCTCACGAGATTGAGGATCTTCGACGCCAGCTTAGTCAAAGGGTTTTGCGCCTTGGGCTGGCCCGTTTCGTTATAGAACTCGTTGCCCCTTTTACCGAGAAAGTGGGGGACACCTGGGCGCGTGGTCAGCTTGAGATTTACGAAGAACATCTGTTTACGGAGTCGATGCAGGTTGTTCTGCGCAATGCCATTAGTACCATCCCACAGCCCGGTAATCGTCCCAGGGTGCTGCTTACAACCTTCCCATCCGAACCGCATGGCATGGGCCTTCTCATGGTCGAAGCCCTGCTTGCACTCGAAGGTTGCCGCTGTTTTTCTTTGGGCGTTCAAACGCCGGTTTGGGATATTGTGCTCGCCGCCCAAGCGCAAGACATTGACGTCGTAGTTTTGTCCTTCTCGCCCGTTCTTAATCCAACGCTGGTTATTGACGGTCTGACCGAGTTGCGTGCGAAGATGCCTAAGTCTGTTGAAATCTGGGCGGGTGGGCGCTGCCCCGTTCTTAGTCGTCGGGCCCCCGATGGCATTCGCGTTGTCACGGAGTTTGCAGACCTGACGAAGTCGGTGGTGGACTGGCGCCATCGCCACTTGCTTTAGTTCCTGTTCGGTGGTCGCCACGCTTGGACTGGTCCTTGGTGACCAGCTTTCCGAACGTCCTGCTGTTTGTCCAGAATTTGGAACCCAAGCGCCCATTCTTCTTATCGAGGCACCCGAAGAGGCGAGCCATGTTAGAAGTCATAAAGCGCGAACGGTTCTGTTTCTTTCAGCCATGCGCCATGCCCGCGACCGCTGGCAAAGCCAAGGCTACATGGTGCATTACATCCGCACCGACGAGCCTGGGTTCGAGCAGGAGCCGTCACTTGCTGGCAGGCTTTTAAAGTTCTTGCGGGAACATCGAGCCCAGTGGCCCGAGCTTACGGTAAGGTGTCAACGGCCGGGCGACTTCCGGCTGCGCCAGTCGCTTTACAAGGCCCTGGCAGATGAGCCCGGCGTAACGTTTGTTGAAGACGAAGACCCCCACTTTTATTGCAATCCAGAGTCTTTTGCGGCCTGGGCCCAGGGCAAACGTCAGCTTCGGATGGAGCCCTTTTATCGTCAACAGCGTCGACGTCATCGGGTTTTGCTACAGCCTGATGGGGAGCCCGAGGCGGGACAATGGAACTTTGATGCGCAGAACCGTAAGCCATTTGGCAAGAAAGGGCCTGGCGAGCCGCCTGAACCTTTTCGTGTTGAGCCTGACGCCATAACGCGTGAGGCCATGGCCGATGTTGAACGTTGGTATCCTAAGCATCCAGGTAGCCTGAAGGCTTTTTTCTGGCCCGTAACACCGGAGCAGGCTAGGGCAGCCTGGCGCCGGTTTCTTGAGCAACGGCTCGATGACTTCGGGCCAACCCAGGACGCCATGTGGACGGGCTTATACATTGGCTGGCACTCGGCCATTGGCTCGAGCCTCAACCTTCACATGCTTGACCCGCGCGAACTTGTTGCCGATGTTGAGAAGGCCTACCGGGATGGCGGGGTAAGGCTTGAAAGTGCTGAGGGCTTCGTACGGCAGGTGTTAGGTTGGCGAGAATACATGCGGGGCATCTACTGGCTAGAGATGCCAGGCCTCTTGGAGACAAATGCGCTCAAAGCCAAGAGCCCCCTGCCAGACTGGTTTTGGACCGGTCAAACCCAGATGAACTGCCAAAAGCAGGTAATTGAGCAGACCCTTCAGCTTGGTTATGCCCATCACATTCAACGCCTGATGGTGATAGGCCTTTTTGGTCTTCTCGCGGAGATTGACCCCAAGGAGGTATCCGACTGGTTTTTATCGGTTTATGTGGATGCGGTTCACTGGGTTGAGCACCCTAACGTCATGGCCATGGCGCTTTATGCAACCGGCCCCCGATTTACAAGCAAGCCTTATCTTGCAAGTGGGGCTTACATTCACAAAATGAGCAACTACTGTCAAGGGTGTCGTTACAAGCCTGGCGAAAAACTCGGCGAGCAGGCCTGTCCGGTTACTCAGTTTTTCTGGGCCTTCATTGCCCGGCACGAGGATGCGCTGAAGAAAAACCCAAGAACATCGATGATGGTGCAGAACTGGCAGCGGCTTGAGCTCGCGCAGCGCAGCGCCGTTATGAGTGAAGCCACGGCCCGTCTAGGGACGCTTAACGCCCTTTGACGTAGAGCTTGGCCTTGAGCCAGAAGGCTTTTTGCGAGTTTTATTTGCAGACGGCGCCTGAGCGTTTGTCGAGGGCTCTGTCTTACGAGACCCCGCGGCGGCGGCACCGGTCTGGAGATTCTGGGCCGCTTGCATAAGCTGTTGAAACTGGTCCTGCATGGCATTCCACCAAAGGTTGATATCTGCAGACGGTGTATCGCCGGTTTTCCCTGCTGTGTCATCGTCAGATCCTTGGCTCTTCCAGGCCTTAAGAGCAAGCAGGGTGCCCCTTTGAATCTCAAGTCCTTGTATGGTCGTTCGTAAAAGAGTCAGGTTAAAGTCAAGCCATTGCTCAACGGTCTTCAAGTCTGCAATACGTCTTTCAAGTTCCGCCGGATCGTTTGTGGGCATGGCCATAGAGGCCATTGAGCCACCCGCGGATTGAAATCCGTGCCAGCCTGTTTTAAGAAATCCGAAGGGGTCTTTAGGCATGTCCACTCCGGTCAGTGTATAGCGAGCCGCATCCCAATGAAACCTTTTCTTGCAAGCCTGTTTCTTTCAGTCCTTGCCCATGCACTGCTTGTTTGGCTACTCAGCGTTGGCCTATTCCGGTCCGTGATCTCCTCCTTGCCAAGCCCCGAATTCATTGCCATAGAGCTTGCAGCCATGCAGCCCGAGCAAGAGGAGCCGCCCCGCGAGCAGCCTGTGCCACCCCCCGCGCTGATGCCCGTCTTGCCCATGGGCTCAGCGCCCGAACCACTGCCACCAGAGCCTCCTGCTCAGGTTGAGGATCAAGAGCTTGGTCCGGTAGACCCGGCAGATTTTCCAGGGCGAGTTGCTGACGAGGGGGTAGCTTCATTGCCAGAACCAACCGGGCAGCGGATGGAAGGGACACAGGGGCGGGCACCCCGGCTCCCTGTCTCGGGCGTTCTTGCAGTGCAGGCCTACCTTGGTCGTTATGCACTTGATAGCGACCCACTTGGCCGGGGCGAACTCTGGGTGGAATTCCCACGCCCGGATCGTTACCGGCTTCGGCTCTGGGCGAAGGCCAAGGGCTGGGCAGCGATCTTTGTGCGTGAGCCGGTTGTTTTTGAGAGCCTTGGTCGAATAGATGAGCAGGGCCTTCGGCCCGAGCTTTACCGGCAGCAGACCCCCTTTAGGGGCCTTTCCGAGAGTCACTTCGATGCAGATTCAAAAACCGCGGTATTGGAAAAAGGCCAGTCGCCTCAGGAGCTTCCAGACGATTTTCAGGATCGTCTAAGCATTATTTTTCAGCTTTCATGGCTAAGCCAGCTCAATCCTGAGTCACTTCAATACGGAGGGACCACCGAGATAACCATTGCGGGTCGCCGTCGTTTTATCGACGCAAGCTTCCGGGCAGACCGACCCGAAGACATTGTTTTGCCGGGCGGCATTGTCGTAACTGCCGTTCGATTGGTTAGTGAGCGCCTGCAGTCAAATCGCGATAGCCAAATCGAGATCTGGCTCGACACGGCCGATCAGAATCTACCGGTGCGCATCCTTTTCACGGAGCCCTCGGGCCGAGCCGTGGACTTTCTTGTGATTCGTGACGTCTTTACTAAGCCGCCCATCGACGACCCCGCCGCATTTAATCCGCAATAAGTCCTCAAAAACGCCTGAACAAAAACAGCTTTTTCGTTTGACACAAGCCCCAGAAAGTCGGATAGTTACGGGTTCGTCGTGGAGGGGTGCCCGAGTGGCTAAAGGGGGCAGACTGTAAATCTGTTGGCTTACGCCTACGTTGGTTCGAATCCAACCTCCTCCACCACAGGATGTCGCGGGTGTAGCTCAATGGTAGAGCAGAAGCCTTCCAAGCTTACGACGAGGGTTCGATTCCCTTCACCCGCTCCAGCTTGAAATGGCTGGAGCTGTGGCGAAAGTGTAGTAGGAATTTAGGTTTTGGTTGTTTTGCCCATGTGGCTCAGTGGTAGAGCACTCCCTTGGTAAGGGAGAG
>JAYNLI010000020.1:18605-20851 GCA_038111655.1 Bordetella sp. | reverse complement strand
TTCCATGCTGTCTGACACCCAACAAGACGACGCCCTAAACGAGTCGCGCTAGGCCAAACCCTCATCAAAGTAGGGACGTTGAAGGCGCCTGGCTAAGAAGCTCGACAAAACGCTTCGCATCAACGTTTCCACCACTAATTAAAACCCCCACTCGCTTGCCCTTCAGCCTATCTCCTAGCGCCAGAGCACCAGCAAGACTCAGACAGCCCGTGGGCTCCACCACCATCTTCATACGTTCAAAAAAGAAGAGCATGACCCGAATCAAAGCTTGATCACTCACGCTAAGAATATCTTGAGCATGGGCTTTGATGACAGGGAAAGTGAGCTCACCAAGGAACTGTGTCTGAGCGCCATCAGCGACGGTCTTGGGCGTTGGAATAGGGACAATCTCACCCTTGCGAAAGGACTGCTGGCCATCGTTTCCAGCCTCGGGCTCAACGCCGTACACCGCGCAAGTGGGGTTTAGAGCCTTAGCGGCAAGAAGCCCCCCTGCAAGAAGGCCCCCGCCGCCAAGGCAGATAAAAAGCATATCCAGGTCATTGACCTGCTCGAACAACTCCAAGCTTGCCGTCCCCTGACCGGCAATAACATCGGGGTGGTCGTAAGGTGGGATTAGTCGTGCACCTCTTTCTTTCGCAATACCGGCTGATATTTCGGAACGGTCTTGGGTGTACCGGTTGTAAAGAACCACCTCGGCCCCGTAGCCTCGGGTTGCTGCAAGCTTCAAGACTGGGGCATCGTCGGGCATGACAATAACGGCAGGCATCGCTAGCATCTGCGCCGCCAAGGCAATGGCCTGCGCATGATTACCCGAGCTGTAGGCAACAACACCTGCTGCACGTTCAGACTTGGGTATGCAGGAAAGCGCGTTATAGCCGCCTCGAAACTTAAACGCCCCCATGCGCTGAAGGTTTTCACACTTAAAGAAAAACTCCGCGCCATAACGCTTGTTCAGGCTACTGCTCGTCAAGACCGGAGTGCGGTGCGCGACGCCCTTAAGCCGAGCGGCGGCGCCTTTCACACTGGAAAAGTCCGGCGGACTGAATGGCATGGTGTCTAACTCCTTCGCCTAGGGATGGTTACCGTTGATAGTAAACAAGAATAAACGGGAGTCATGGCAACAGACGCAGGTCATGAGGGCCATGACGAATGAGACTAAGCACTCAATCGAGCCGCCAGACATAACGAATTCGAGCCCACGCCTCGCGCGCAACACCATTGACACGCTCGGGCTCAAACTCGCAAGCCGATAAGGCCCGCAAGGCTGCCTGATCGAGCCGAAAGAAACCGGATGACTCGGCAATGCGTGATTCTCGAACGCTACCGTCTTCACCAATCAAGAGCTCGAGTTGCGCAACCCCTTGCTCATGGTTAAGAATCGAGCGCCTTGGATAACTCGGCGCAATGCATTGAGCCGATGCGCGTATACGGGCCTGAGGAAGTCCACTGCTCTGGCTTGAAGTCGGTGTGACCGGGGGCGCTACGGCATGCGCAGTCGCCTGAGCCGCCTGGCTTGCCGAGGCCAAGGACGGTTGAGGAACTTGCGGTGGAATCGGAGTCGTTGGCGCATCCGTAGTATCGACGGGCTGAATAGCCTCCGGCCTGAGAGGACTATTTTCAGACTTTTTCAAATCGGCCAAGGCGACTGGCTTGAAAGACGGCGCTGAAGCATCCTTTGACGTGGGGCGAGGAGCACGAGGAACCTGGCTTGAAACAGGGACTGGAGGTGCCGTAAGCACAAGGGAGACGGAGGCAGAGACCACTGGAGAAACCGGCCGCAGTGCCGAGGACCCCGATTTGTAAAGCGCTGCCGTGGCGAGAACCGCACCATGGCCCACCAGCGCCACTAGAAGTGCTCGGTTAAAAAGCTGAGAGTAAGGGTAAGAAGAAAAAAAATAACGTTCGCGTTCCATAGGCCACCGTGAGGTAGGCCCCTAGCGTAACGCGAATTAGGCAAAAATTTAGAGCAAGTTAGGCACCCGCGCGAATACCTAGACGACGCAGAATGGTCTCCATAAGGCACCAGCGGGTTAGGCCGCTTTGAAGAAGGTTAATGCCCACAAAGGCAGTAAAGGCCAACCAGTATTCGCTAACAAAAAAAGGACTTGCGGGGTAGCCAAGCGCCAATGAGAGCAGCACAAAGAAGCCCGCAACAATTCGAACAATTCGCCATGAGGTCATTTTTATAGTTTCCTTCCCTTAAAAACTAGTTTTTAGGCGAAGAACCCCTTAATTGCTTCCTTTCA
>JAYNLI010000020.1:2732-18505 GCA_038111655.1 Bordetella sp. | reverse complement strand
AATCGGTAGCCGATCTTAAGAACGTGGCGCCCGACTCACCCAAAAAATACCGAGCAAAATGAAAGCACCCCCTACAAAATGAAAATCCGATGGGGGCTCGTTAAACAACAACCAGCTAATCAATCCTGCGTAAAAAGGACCTAGATACAACACGGTGCCCGACCGCGCCGCCCCAAGCTCCTTCTGCATAAAGGCATAGGCAAGGTAAGAAAACACACCCGGAAGAAGCGCCGCAAGAACCGCCAAGGCAAGCCCCTGCTTGGTTAAGACATAGTCCACTACCCAGAGCCATTCAAGGACCGTAAACGGCAACAAGACCAAAAGCCCACCCGCGGTAATGACAGCAAGACGAGTCACCGGTGAGAAGCGCGAGCTTACCAACTTCATTCGAATGGAATAGCCTGTCCATGAGACAACTGCTAGCAAAATCCACAGATCTCCGGGTTGGACCTGAAGTTCTGCAATGACCATGGGACGACCTTTGGTCACAATCCAGACCATACCCAACATGGCAAGAACAACCCCAATAGACTGCCGCAAACTGAACCGCTCACCAAGGTAACGAACCGAGGCAATGGCAATGAGAACCGGCGAGAGCGCATAGAGCAAGCCGATATTGATGGCAGTGGTCGTCTGCCCCGCAAGGTAAACAATTGCCCCACAGATCCACATACCCATTGCTCCGGTTATAACCGCATCTTTCTTCTCAAAAGCAGTTAACGGCCAGGCCTTACGAAGCTCTTTGTAGGCGAAAGGAAAAAGAAGAAGAAAGACCATCGACCAGCGCAAAAACGCGAGAAGATGGGCCTCAATAAAGCCTGGTGCTGCCCTAGAAACAAAATAGTTGGTTGACCAAAGGGCAGGCGTCACCCATAAAAGAATGACTGCAAGCCGATAGTTCCAAGCGGGATTCACCATAGAATAGCTGTGGAGTGTCTCATACAGAATCTCAGCCTATGATGAACATGCAGTCGGGCCAAGCCTTCGATACCAATCATTCCCTTAGCGAGTTGCCCACCACGAGCCAGCGCGATCTGATTGGGCAGTCGGCTCAGTTGCTCGATACGCCTTGCCTGGTGGTCGATGAAGAAATCTTGCACTCCAACATTCGGGCACTACAAACCTTTGTTTCTGGCATCGGCCTGCACCTTCGCCCGCATGCGAAAAGCCATAAGTGCCCTGCACTGGCAAAACAACAACTGACCGCAGGCGCTGTTGGCATTTGCTGTCAAAAGGTCTCCGAGGCCGAGGCGTTTGCCGCCGAGGGTATTGGCAATATTCTTGTAGCGAACGAGGTGGTTGGAGCGGCAAAACTTCAGCGTCTTATTCGGCTGCATCGGCGTTGCCAAGACCTCGACGGTAAACTTATTGTCTGCGTCGATAACGCACAGGCGGCAGATCGTATGAATGAAGCCCTGGCAAAGGCTTCGAGAGAACAGAGCACTGCCCAACTCTCTATCTACCTTGAAATCAATGTTGGTCAAAATCGTTGTGGGATTGCCCCAGGAGAACCTGCTGCGCAACTTGCGAAGACCATCGAAGACCAGATGCCTTGGCTTCAATTGATTGGCTTACAGGCCTATCATGGCGCCGCACAGCACATGCGCTCAGTTGAAGAGCGCGCGACGGTTGTACATGCTGTCTGCACGAAGGTGAAGCAGACCCTTGAGGCCTTTGATGCACAAGGCCTTAAGCGGCCTACGGTGATTTCGGGTGGGGGCTCAGGCAGTCTTGGCCTTGATGCAAAGACAGGCGTTTTCACCGAACTTCAGGCGGGCTCCTACGTCTTTATGGACGTTGACTACATGCGTAACCAATGGGACCCCACTATTCAGCCGGATTTCCGCCAAAGCCTGTTTGTGCTTACGACGGTCATGAGCCAGACCTCGTCGGACCGCGCCGTTGTGGATGCAGGGCTAAAGGCCCTAAGTGTGGACTCCGGACTGCCCGAAATCAAAGATGCTCCTAGACTTATCTACGAAAAAGCAAATGATGAACATGGCCTACTTCGATGCACCACCGGGCAAAACCAGCCTTTGCAAGAACCCGAGTCCTTGCTTGGAGAGAAGCTCTGGCTTACTCCGGGGCACTGTGACCCTACCGTGAATCTTTATGACGAACTGGTGGTGGTAAGAAAGGGCAAGGTGGTCAACACCTGGCCCATCCTTGCACGCGGACGACTTCTTTAAAAGACGGCTGCACTTTCTTACTGCTCAAAAAGACTGCGAAGCATCCAGGATGTCTTCTCGTGCACGTCAAGACGCTGCGTTAAAAGCCATGGCCTTCGGAACTCCAGAAATCTCTTTCCACTGTCAAGCTTGGCGTACTCCGGGTAGGTACCTGGCGCCGGATAGCCCAAAGCGCGAATACGCTCAGCAATAAGTTCAAGGGCCGCCAGTCGCAAAGATCCTAAAAATTCCTAAAGATCGGCAACTGCATCTCAGGCCATGTCGTTCTTCATCATGAACTCCTTCACTAAGGTACGAACGGCAGGCAGACTGCGCAGGCAATGGACGTTTCAGGGACAATCATTTAGCCCATGACGCCATGACGCAGCTCTTCTGCAGCCACAAGAGGATCGTCGGAGTGGCCGTTTAATTAAAAAACTTTATTATTAATATTTTTTGATAATTTATTTAAATAAAAAGGCCATTCGGCAAGGCCCCATAGCGTGGGGTGTGCAGACGGAACGGAGCCTCTAACGTGGACGCCTTTCTTCTATCGACAGGCCTCGTCGCCTTGGCAGAGGTCGGAGACAAAACCCAGATGCTCTCTTTCATTCTGGCGGCGCGCTACCAACGTCCCCTACCCATTATTCTGGGCATTCTGGTTGCAACGCTTGCTAACCATGGGCTTGCCGCCTACCTGGGTCAACTGATTGCTGAACTTTTAGACCCAGAGGCACTTCGGTGGATTCTTGGACTTGGATTCATTGCGATGGCCGTCTGGATTCTCATTCCCGACAAAGAAGAAGAACTTGCCCCCGACGATCAACAAGGACGGGCTTTTTGGAAAATTTTCAACCTCACTCTGCTGCTCTTTTTTCTTGCTGAAATGGGTGACAAAACCCAGATCGCAACAATAGCCCTTGCGGCGGAATTGCAATCGGTGGTCTGGGTTATTTTAGGGACGACGCTTGGTATGATGGTGGCTAATGTTCCTGCAGTTTTGGTAGGAGAAAGGCTCGCCAATCGGCTTCCCGATGTCCTAATTCGAAGACTTGCAGCGCTGGGGTTTCTTTTGACTGGAATCCCGGTACTTCTTTTTTAAAAATTTAGACTTCTCACACATTTTTTCTTCTCTCCCAAGGATCACGCATCATGATTTGGTTTAAAAAGATCTCACAAAAAACACAGTCACTTTTTGCTCTGGTTGCAGTCTGCGCTGTTGTAACCTTACCGCCAATGGTTTCGGCTCAAGCCAAAGGGGGTGAGGGCTATTGGTATGACGGCTCTGGCCAGCCCATTCGGTCAGGCTTTGGTGAGTGTGTGAGATCCGGTTATTTTGCGCCAAACATGGCCACCGAACAGTGTGACGCCTCGCTTGCACCCAAAAAGGCTGTTGCGGCACCGACGTCCAGTGGGTCTGCTGCCCTAGAGCCCAAGGCAGCCTCGTTGCCCGTTGTCGTTCCCACTCCCCAAACTGTCACCTACAAGGCCGACAGTTTCTTTGATTTCGATCGGACAAGTCTAAAGCCCAAGGCCACTGCCGCTCTTCTACAAATGCTTGAGCAGGCTAAGGGAAACAATATTGAAGAAATTCGAGTCGAGGGCCATACCGATGCGGTGGGTTCCGAAGGCTATAACCTAAACCTGTCTGTTCGTCGCGCAGAGGCTGTTAAGGAGTTTTTAGTTCAACAGGGAGTCCCTGCGAACGCCATCAAGACCGAAGGGTTTGGCGAAACCCAGCCCGTGGCCAATAACGCTACTCGAGAGGGGCGCGCACAGAACCGCCGTGTCACCGTTGAGCTTATTGGCAGTAAGCTTGTGAAGCAATAAAAAGTATCTGCTGACGAGCACCTCGGAACCGCTTGTAAGGTTTCCCCGACGATGCCCACAATACGCGCCCCGTCGCAGCCAGCCAATGCCGATGCGGGTGAGTTGCTTAAGTTCAGCGAACTGGCAAGCCGCTGGTGGGACCCCACCAGCGAGTTTCGGCCTTTGCACGAGATCAACCCTTTAAGGCTTGACTGGATTGACGGGCTTCATCCCTTAAGGGGGGAGCGCATTCTTGATGTGGGCTGCGGGGGAGGTATTCTTGCCGAGGCCATGGCCTGTGAAGGTGCACAAGTGAAGGGCATTGACCTTGCAGAAAAACCGCTTGGCGTCGCAAGGCTTCATGCCCTAGAGTCGGGTGTTCAAGTGGATTACGAATGCATTGCCACCGAGGACATCGCGGCCCGCGAGCCTGCTCAATACGACCTTGTCACCTGCATGGAGATGCTTGAGCACGTGCCCGAACCCGCCTCGGTTATTCAAGCTTGTGCTCGGCTTGTTAAACCAGGTGGGCATGCGGTTTTCTCTACCTTAAATCGCAACCCAAAAAGTTTTCTTTTCGCTATTATCGGGGCGGAGTACGTATTAAGACTGCTGCCCAAAGGCACCCATGAATACGCAAAATTTATTCGTCCCTCCGAGCTGCATACGGCCGCCCAGGATGCAGGCCTTGTTCTGAAGTCGATGATCGGACTGCACTACAACCCCTTCACAAAGGTCTATTCACTTGGGCGCAATGTGGATGTGAACTACATCATGGCCTTTAGCCGACCTGCCTAAGTCAATCGGCAACTTCACACATTTCAGCATGCTTCCAGGCTTTGCAATCAATCCCGATAATTTAGCGAAGGACTGGAGTCCACCGCATAGAAGAAGCGACTGGCAAACAACGTGGCGAAAACACGCCTCGCGTGCCGTGCTCTTTGATCTTGATGGCACTCTGCTCGACACCTCTCCCGATTTGGGTGGTGCTGCGAACGCCATGCGAATTGCGCGTGGAATGTCTGCCTTGCCTATCGATAAGCTTCGTCCTTATTGCTCACATGGCGCACGAGGCCTTATCCTCAAGGCCCTGGGCGTGGGGCATGAAGACCCCAGCTACGAACCCCTTCGTCAAGAGTTTTTGAGTCACTATGAGGCACGTCTTTGCAAAGAAACAGTCTTTCTTCCCGGTCTCGACAGGGTAATTCAGGCCATCGAAGAGGCGGGTATAGTCTGGGGCGTGGTAACCAACAAGTTTGCTCGCTTCACAGAGCCACTGTTAAAGACCATGAAACTGCGAGACCGAATGGCCGTGTGCATTAGTGGCGACTCTGCCGCCTATCCTAAGCCTCATCCTGCCCCCCTTCAGATGGCCATTGAGCAACTTGGGCTGCCTTCTCAGGCCGTCGTCTATCTAGGCGATGACAAGCGCGACATCATGAGTGCCTTTCATGCAGGCTGTTTCACCATGGCCGTGGCAATGGCGCCTGTCGAGCTCGGGCCCCTGCCACACGACTGGGGGGCCGATACCCTGGTAACAAATGCCGACGAGATCATGACGCTTTTAGGACTTCATTCGTAATACACTGGGTACGCTTGTGGTGCTGTGGCATTCATGTCTCTGAACCAATGCCTTTGCGCTAGGGCAAGGAAATTACCGGGCAGGAGTGCGCGTTCCCCGTCGAATGAACCCGAAGCCTGGTTGACCTCGCCCACCTGAACTCCGGTTCAGGAGCTGCAACGCCACGGTGTCCACAGGCACCCCCGGTAACCCCTACCAGTGCCTCACCCCAGTCTGTATTAGTCCTCACGAATACGCATCGAATAATCGGTTGCCCGTACCGACTTGGTGAGCTGCCCGATCGAGATTCGGTCAACGCCTGTGGCCGCGACCTGACGAAGATCTTCAATGCTAAGCCCCCCGGATGCCTCAAGCTGAGCTGGCTCTGTTCCCCTCTTGTTTGCTATTGCCCTCGAGAGCGAGACAGCCTCGGCCATACGCTTAAGATCGAAGTTGTCGAGAAGAATCATGGTGGCACCTGCCAAAAGGGCATACTCAAGCTGCTCAAGTGTCTCTACTTCCACCTGAGCCCATGCAGCCTGTAAAGGCTGTGCGGCAAGTCGCGACAAAATAGAGTCAAGACCGCCAGCGGCCTCAATGTGGTTCTCTTTCACTAAAATGGCATCCCACAGGGCAAGCCGGTGATTGGTCCCGCCACCTATACGAACAGCATACTTCTGCGCATGACGCAGGCCAGGCATGGTTTTTCGAGTATCCAGAATTTTGCAGCCCCTGGGGTTGGGGCTAATACCGTCAATGGCCCTTACATATTGGCGCGTCTGGGTTGCCACCCCTGAGAGCATTTGTAAAAAATTTAAAGCGGATCGCTCGGCGGTTACAAGCACTTCCATCGAGCCTGTAATTAGGCAGACCTGTTCATTGGCCTGCACTTCGTCGCCTTCGCTTACATTCCACTGGACCTCGGCAGCCGGATCAAGGCTTGCGAAACAGGAATCAAACCATGGGCGCCCACAGACCACGGCCTGTTCGCGAAGCAAAACCGCTGCCTCGCCCTTGGCGCAGGAATTTTGAGGGTCGCGAAGAAGCTGCGAAGTGAGGTCGCCCGTACCAATGTCCTCACGAAGGGCATCCAGCACATTACGTGCAATGGCCTCCTCAAGACTCTCGTTTGCAGGAAAACTAAGCGGCGCCAATATAGCGAACAAAGCCCGTTGTGACAGATCGGCCCGAGGACGAATAAGACTCTGCTGCCGTAAACGCCAGCATACGATCAATACAGGTCACAGCTTTCTTAGAAGTCTCGATCGGAACACTAATTTCATAAGGCAAGCAATTTTCACTAACCAAGGCATTTCGCAAAGCCTTCAAGCCATTCATAGCCATCCAAGGGCAATGGGCGCAGCTCTTGCAGGTCGCACTGCTTCCCGCGGTCGGCGCCTCGATAAGTGTCTTTTCGGGGGCAAGCTGCCGCATACGGTGCAAAATACCTTGGTCTGTGGCCACGATAAAAGTGTTGGCATCGTTCTCAATAACGGCATTAATCATTGCAGTCGTCGACCCAACGCGATCGGCTAGGGCAATAACAGCGGCAGGTGCTTCCGGGTGCACAAGGACCATTGCCTCAGGGTAACGTGCCTTCAGGCTAGCGAGCTCCACAGCTTTAAATTCGTCATGAACGATGCAGTGGCCTTCCCATAAAAGCATATCGGCCTTCGTTTGCTCGGCGATATAGCGGCCGAGGTGTCGATCGGGAGCAAAGAGAATTTTCTTTCCCTGAGCGTGCAAATGTTTCACAATCGGCACCGCACAGGAACTGGTCACCATCCAATCGGCGCGAGCCTTCACCGCCGCGCTTGTGTTCGCATAGACCACAACGGTGCGATCGGGATGAGCATCACAAAACTCAGTAAAAGCGTCTTCGGGGCATCCCAGATCAAGCGAACAATTGGCATGCAAGTCGGGCATTAACACCGTCTTCTCGGGCGAGAGAATTTTCGCGGTCTCACCCATAAACCGCACGCCAGCGACAACCAAGGTCTTTGCAGCATGGTCGCGACCAAAGCGGGCCATTTCCAAAGAGTCTGCAACCAGGCCACCGGTTTCAACGGCGAGATCCTGAATCACGCCATCCACATAATAATGGGCGACCAAGACAGCATTGCGCTGGCCAAGCAACTCACGGATGTCTTGGAGAAGACGCTCTTTCTCATTGCCTTTTACAGGCTCGGGCAGGCTTGCCCAGGCCTGCCGCAGACAAACAGAGCCCGAGGAATCTTGAAGGGGAAACTCAAACGACTGGCCCTGTGTTTCAGAGATTACCTGGACACGGCCTGCAGGAGGGTTAAGAAGTGAATCTGTCATCATAGACCCAAGAGTGTAGCCCTTCTAGGAAAGGAGTTCGACAAGATGTTTCGTGCCATTGTCTTAACCAAATCGGAAGATGAGAAATTTCCAAAGGCCGCATTGCAGACGCTGGACGAGTCGGTCTTGCCTACGACCGACGGCTCCGATGTCTTGGTTCAAGTGGAGTATTCAACACTGAACTACAAGGACGGCCTTGCCATCACAGGTCGGTCCCCCGTGGTTCGCAGGTACCCCATGGTGCCCGGTATCGACTTTGCGGGCAAGGTCTTGGAGTCTGCAGACCCTTCCTTTAAACCTGGCGACGAGGTTATTTTGAATGGCTGGGGTGTGGGGGAAGGCCACTGGGGAGGTCTTGCCGAAAAGGCACGTGTGAAGGGTGACTGGCTCATTCACAAGCCCAAGACCATGACGTCGCGCCAGGCCATGGCCATTGGTACAGCAGGCTACACCGCCACGCTCTGCGTTCAAGCGCTTGAGCGTCACGGCCTAAGCCCCGACCAAGGCGAGGTCTTGGTAACAGGCGCAGCCGGTGGCGTTGGGAGCGTGGCTATTGCCATTCTTGCCCACAAAGGTTTTAAGGTCGTTGCTTCCACAGGGCGCTTGTCCGAGGAAGGTTACCTGAAGGGGCTTGGAGCACAAACTGTAATCGATCGGGCAGAGCTCAGTGCACCCGGCAAGCCACTGCAAAAGGAGCGCTGGGCTGCAGTGGTGGACTCGGTTGGCAGTCATACCCTTGCCAATGCCTGCGCGAGCACCCAGTCTTGGGGGGCAGTTGCCGCCTGTGGACTTGCCCAAGGCATGGATTTTCTCTCCTCCGTTGCGCCCTTTATTCTTCGCGGCGTGACGCTTTATGGCATTAACAGTGTCACGGTCCCCCGAACCAAGCGCGATGAGGCCTGGCGCCGGTTGGCACAGGACTTACCCATGGACAAGCTGGAATCCATGATTGAAGACATTGGTCTTGAAGAGGCTATTGCAATGTCCAGTCGTATTCTTGATGGCCAGGTGCGTGGTCGACTGGCTGTGAAGGTTCATGCCTGAAAACGACGGCCTTGTTCGTATCTCGAAGCTGTTAGCGGAACGAGGCATCTGCTCGCGTCGCGAAGCCGACCGCTACATTGAACAAGGCCTTGTGCTCGTTGATGGCAAGCCGGTTACCGAACTCGGGGCAAAGGCGTACCCAAGTCAGACCGTTGGCCTTGCCGCCAAAGCCCGCGCCCAGCAGTCTGCGCGGCAAACGCTTCTACTAAACAAGCCCGTGGGTTACGTTTCGCACGCCGATGACGACCATCGCTACCCGGCCGCGGCCGACCTTATCCGCCCAAGCCTAAGGGGACTTGCACCGGCAGGACGGCTGGACATCGACTCCACAGGTCTCTTGGTTCTCACTCAAGATGGCGTCATTGCCCGGCAGTTGATTGGGCAAGACAGGCTGATTGAAAAAGAATACTTGGTAAGGGTGGAGGGCGAACTGAGCGCGAAAGGCCTCAGCCTTCTTAATCATGGCCTTGTGCTTGATGACAGGCCATTGCGTCCTGCTAAGGTGCGCTGGATGAACAAGGATCAATTGCAGTTTGCTCTAACCGAGGGCCGTAAACGACAAATACGCCGAATGTGCGAGATGGTTGGGTTGAAAGTTACCGGACTTAAAAGGGTTCGTATCGGGCGCATCATGCTTGGCGACCTTCCCGAGGGCCAGTGGCGAGCCCTGCTACCTAACGAAAAGTTTTAAGAGGCGAAAAATTTTCAAAAGGTGTTTAGAAAAATAACGGGGCCCCATTCGCTGGGGCCCGTTCGGCTACTTTTCGAAAAGCCTGTCGGCCCGAGCCATGGCCTTGAACTCAATGGCATTGCCCGAAGGGTCTAAGAAGAACATTGTGGCCTGCTCGCCGACCTCGCCCTTAAAGCGAACATAAGGCTCAATCACAAACTTCACGCCGGCCTGCTTGAGGTGATCGGCAAGAGCCTGCCATTCGGGCATAGAGAGCACCACCCCAAAGTGCCGAACAGGCACATTATGACTATCGACGGAATTTTCGGCCCCGTGACCGGCCTGACCTTGGGCAAGATGGGCAACGATTTGATGCCCGTAAAAGTTAAAGTCAATCCACTCATCCGAACTACGACCCTCTGAGCAGCCCAGAAGACCTCCGTAAAACTCACGTGCCTGTTGTAGATCATCGACGGGAAAGGCCAAGTGAAAAGGATGGTTGACAGCGGCGGTTTGCATGACTGAAAGTCCTTCCGAAAGTGATGAGTCGTGCTCGGGCAAGGTTTTACATCGCTTAAAAATCAAGCCGAAGTGTAAGCCAGTTCACAAGATGTGTGACTGACGGATAAAAAAGTCATGACTCATCCACTTCACTCTACGATTCGCGAGGATATTCGCTTCCTCGGAAAGCTTCTGGGTGACACCCTCAAGTAACAAGAAGGCCCTGCGCCTTGTTGCAGGAAAAAGAGCGGCTTGCCCATAGCCCCAAACTGGCTGCTTCCATACAGCATCGTTTTGCCTACCTGGACCCGCTCAACCATCTTCAGGTTGAACTTCTTCGTCGTTGGAGAAAGGGTCAACGTGATGTCCGAAGTCAGCGCGGTATTCATTCGTTTATTAACGGCGTAGCGGCAGGACTTCGAAGTTCGGAATAAGGCCCACCCCGCCTCAGACTGTCCATGACTATGGACTGAAGAAGCGTCCCTGCAAAAACGGGTAAACCAGACAACCGAAACCAATGGCCAGGTAAGCGAAAACCCAGGCAGCAGGTTGGCTTGCACCCCCTGCGAGGTCAAGCACAGCGCCAAACACCGCAGGTCCTAGCGCACCCGCGCCAAAGCCAAGCAATGAGTAAAGCCCCATCGCTGCGCCCTTTACCTCCTCTGGCGCCGCCTGAACAAAGCCGGCCGTTAAGGTGGCGGAGTCGGCCATGGTGAGCATGGAATAAATCCCAAGACACGTCACGGTGATCCACCAGCTAAAGCCAAAGCCTGCCGATAAGGAAAGAACAATTGAAAATAGAGTGGTCGCGAGCATGACAAGACGAATCCAAGGTTGACGACCAAGTTTTAAAGCTAGCTCGTTTCCAACGATCGACGACGGCACGGAAATAAGATTGACAAAAGCCGCTATGGCCGCAGCGGTGAATAGCCACTCCCCTGAGCCTGGCTGAGCAATTGCAAACACAAGGAATGCAACTGTCCAGGCCCGAGAGCCGAAGAGTTCCATGCAATGAACCCCATAACCAAAGGCGTATCCGACCACGGCTCGACTCTGGCAGGCCCGCCGCCAGGATGAAATAGGAAAGAGCATCTGCCAATGTAAACCTAACCAAGCACTCTTCTTCGGCGCAGCGCTAAGTAAGGTCTGCGGCCAGCTGGAATCGGGCGATGCAAGACGCATAAGAAGCAATGCCAGCAGGGGACCGCCAGCGGGAAGGCCCATGGCCCATGGCCAACCAAGCCCCTCAAGCACCAGACCCGACAAAAGCAAAGACAGCGCTGCGCCAACACCAAAGAAGGCGGTGTAGAAAGACACACCTCGGCTCTGCTCTTGTCCCGTAAAAATAAAAGTAAGAATTCTTAGCCCAGGCATATAGGTTGCGGCAACACCCGCACCAAGCAGCATCTGCCAGCTAAGAGCCGAGACAAACCCCTGCGCCGAAAGCCCAAACCCAAGGCTTGCCGCTGCCGAGGCAAGGCAGCCCATGGCATAAACCTGCCTCGCGTCGCGCCGATCGGTCATGGCTGTCCACATCGGTACAGCAAACATGTACCCAATAAAGAAACCACTGGCGATAAGCCCAGCCTCGGTGTTGGAGAGCGCCCAGAACTCTTTAAGGCTCACTAAGCTCACCGCGTAACTGGAAAAGCCGAGCATGGAGAACACGTGGGCCGAAAGCACCAGAACAAGCGGTTTCATGAGCCTGATGATTGCATAATGGGAGTTATGGCATTGCATCCCCGGCTCAAGTCCTTTCGACCCCGGCTTCTCGATCACCTTCCCTCCTACAAACGGACCGATCTGGTTGCTGATGTGTCGGCGGGACTCACCGTGGGTATGGTGGCCCTTCCTCTGGCCATGACCTTTGCCATGGCCTCCGGCCTCTCGCCTCAGGCAGGCCTTGTAACCGCCATTGTGGCGGGGCTCATTATTTCACTCTTCGGTGGATCTTCCTTTCAAATTGGAGGGCCCGCGGGTGCTTTCATTGTGGTGGTCTATGCCATTGTCGAGCGCTACGGGGTTCCTAATCTACTGGTGGCCACAGCCTGTGCGGGCGTGGTCTTGGTCTTTATGGGCCTTTTTCGTATGGGCGACCTTGTACGCCTCATTCCGATCTCGATTGTTGCCGGTTTTACCAGTGGCATTGCAGTGCTCATTGCACTGTCACAAGTGAAAGAGTTTCTAGGTCTGTCGGGCGAACCCCTACCCGCAGAGTTCTTCGCAAAACTTCAGAGGCTTGTCTCGGGACTACCGAGCATCGACCCTTTAACGGTCATCATGGGTAGTGTCTGCCTCATGATTATTCTGGCCTGGCCAAAAAGTAATGTAGCCTCCAAGGGTCCAATCAGTCGGGCCTTTTCACGACTGCCAGGAAGTCTCATTGCCATTGGCTTAAGCACCTTATTCGTGGCGATCTTTCAGTTGCCAGTAGAGACAGTAGGCAGCCGCTTTGGCGCGATTCCACAGGGCTTTCCCATGCCAAGCCTTCCCGAGCTCGACTGGGGCAAGGTGCAGTTTTTGTTTGGGCCGATTATTACCATTGCAATGCTTGGCGCCGTGGAGTCCTTACTATGCGCGCGGGTGGCCGATGGTCTAACAAAAACCCGCCACGATCCCAACCAAGAACTCATGGCCCAAGGCCTTGCCAACATTGCAAGCCCCTTATTCGGCGGATTTTGCGCCACCGGCACCATCGCCCGCACCGTCACCAACATTCGCAGCGGGGCACGCTCACCCATTGCTGGAGTCGTTCATGCCCTAAGTCTTCTTGCAGTGGTACTTGTTGCTGCACCTCTTGCCGAATACATTCCTCTTACAGCACTTGCGGCAACGGCCTTGGTCGTGGCCTACAACATGGGCGACTGGCAGGTCTTTGTCGGTATGCGGCACCATGCCATGCCTTATCGACTCACCCTTATCGTGACCTTTGTTCTGACGATTGTTCTTGATATTACGGTGGCAGTACAGGTAGGACTCACCATGGCCTGTGTCTTTTTTTTATGGCGAGTCTCACAACTCACTCGGGTGGAGAAAGTGTCTAATGAAGAACGCAGCGCCCGTGGGCTTGAAGCCGATGGCGTTGAGATACACAGGCTGACCGGTATTTTATTTTTTGGTGCGGTGAGCTGCCTTGAGCCTTTGATTAATCCTAAACGGGCACTGCCAAAGACCCTAGTACTTGACTGCTCAGCGCTTCTTGCAATTGACAGTACTGGAACAGAGGCCTTACGAAGCCTCGATGACTTTCTTGCCTCGCGTGGCACGCGGCTTCTTCTTGCCTCGGTTCGACCGGAGCCGCTGCAGGTGATGACCCGACTGGGTTTGATTGATGACCTGGGTAACGAACGACTCTTTCCCACCATTCAGGGGGCGCTTGGGCTTCGCTAGGTCAACTAACGTCCCTGCCGTCGTAAGGCGTCGGGCTGAAAATCAATCCAGCGCGCAGTTCTATGGGTTTCGAATACCGGGCCTGACTCAGGATCAAGCCCGGTAACAAAATAGCCCCCAGAGAGCAGGTCGTGATAAACCGAGACACGCGTCTGAGCGCAGCCCAAGACCTCGTTAAAGGCAAGGCCATGCAGGGCAACACGCCAAAGCCCGCCGCGAGTATCGAAGGCCTCTTCCATCACTATGGTCTGGGTTGCAACATCGATCAAAAACGTTCGTCGTGCATAAATATGTCGCTGACCGGGTCGAAGCCTGGCCTCCACTTCGTGCACACGGTGCCGCTCAAGGCGAAAGGCAGAACCTTTTAAGCTGCCCCGACCAAGCAGGTCGTCTGCCGAACCACGAGCCTTTGAGCCCTCCAGCATGTTGTAGGCGATGAGTCGCTCCGCCTCGCCAAGATCAACCCAGTCGTAACGGTCCATTGCACCGTTAAAACCATCCACCTGATCGGCGGTGATCATTCCTTCGGAGCCGTCACTGACGGCGTCATAGGCAAGATCGGGCGCGCGTCGCACCCTGCGGCTGCCTGACTGGTAGATCCATGCCTGACGACGTCGAATACTGTCTTCCATGGAACTGGCATGGCTTCCATGACCGCTAGAGCCCTTATGCCCTTCCGTTGCGCTTACGGAGTGAGCTTGTGGAATAAACTCGTGTACCAAGAGCGCATCGCCGCGCAGGCTTGCCGGAGAAAGATAGCCACCCCGAACCGCGAACCAGAGTTCCTCGGGCGAACCGGAGAGCACTGAGGCTTCCACACGGTACGACCAGTACCGAATCTCATAAAAACTGCCATCGGCACGCACGGGGTAGGCCCGGCCCTCACGATAGAGCTTTACAAGGCGTGGTCGAAATAAATGAGCCTGTATCTTGGCCACTGCGGAATCGGTCTGCAACTTAATGAGCCCAGCTGCCCCCGGAAACGATCCGAATCTGGCCTGAGCTTGCGCCGGAGGTAGCGGCTTTGATGCCTCAACCGGAAGAGAAAGATGAGGGTACTGCGCAAGCAAGGCAGCAAGCCCCTGAGGAACTAAGGTGCCAAAGGTTTTAACGTTTAAAGCGATAACCATTTTAGGCAATTCGCTTGAAAAATCACGGCGGTTTGGTGCTTCACTTGCGAAACCTTGGGCAGGCAAAATAAGGTTTGAGGAGGCAAGACCCACCGCTGCACCCTGCAGCGACGTTTTTAGAAACTGCCGCCTTTCAAGGGTGTGATGCCACATGCCCAGACGCGCTTGCAGGAGGCAACTTCTGAACTAAAAAGGCGGCCAAGGCAGGCAACAAAAACACTGCTCCAAAAAGATTCACCAGGAACATAAAGCCAAGCAGCAGACCCATGTCGGACTGGAACTGCAGGTTGGAGCCCAGCCAGGTTAGAACCGATACAGTCATGGTAAGCGCAGTAAAAAGTGAGGCCGTTCCCCGTTGGCGAAGCGCCTCGAACACCGCCTGCTCAAGTGACTCGCCCTTTTGCAGTTCATGACAAATACGCTCGAACAGGTAAATGCCGTAGTCGATACCAACACCCACCCCAAGGGCAACCACAGGCAGGGTGTTCACCTTCAGGCCAATATCAAGTCCGGTCATCACTGCATTGCAAAGAACCGTGACGAGTGCAAGAGGAAGGATGATGCAAAGCGTAATGGCGACCGAACGAAAAGAGAGAAGGCACAACAGCGTAACAGCACCAAACAAAGCAAGGTTCACCCCTCGATCGGAAGACTGCACCACCTCGTTGGTCGCGGCCATCACACTTAAATTGCCAAGCCCTATTTCAAACCGCAGGTCTTCTCGTTCAAACGCCTTGGCAAAGCCCTCAACATCGCTGACCACCGAGCGAATGGTAGGCGCCTGATGATCTTGCGTATAGATGGAAACGGGCAAGGCTGTGCAGCCCGGGTTCATTAGCATCTTACCTAAGCGTGTGGCTGCACCAACACCCTGCGCAATTTGCTGCTCATCGGCAGGCAAGGCTCGCCACTTAATATTGTTCTGGGCATAGGCCTGAGAAACCCGCGCAGTAAAACCCGCAAGGCCACTGACAGCCGTAACCCCAGGGTTCTGTCGCATGATGAGTTCAAACTCGGCCAAAGGCTCCATGACCGTGGGCGAGACGCAGGGCGAATCGCTGCCATCCACTTCCACAATGACCTGCATCACATCCATGCCAATAGCAAAGCGCTGAGTAATGAGTTCGGTGTCTTTGTTGTAGCGCGAGTCGGGCTGCAGCTCGGGCACACCCTGCCCG
>JAYNLI010000020.1:0-2722 GCA_038111655.1 Bordetella sp. | reverse complement strand
GTCGCCCACCTGACGGTCTTTGGCGACCCAGACACCTGCCGCGAGCACAGCCACCGAGGTAAGAATTATGATGCTTGCGGGGCCCTTTCGCGTAAGCCGCGCCAAGACATGCCAGACACCCACCATGGATTTCTCGGAAGGCGGATGAAACGAGGCATTCTGCCGATAGGAGAGCAAAGCAGGCAGCAAGAGCTTGTTCGAGAGAATCATCACCAAGACCCCAAGTGTGGCGGTGTAGGCGAGTTCGCGAACAATTTCAATGGGGACAAAGGCAATAACGAGAAAGCCCAAACCATTGGCAAGCAGTGCCATGGCGCCAGGAATAAAGAGCTTACAAAAGGACTGGTGCGAGGCCTGCTTGGCATCACGACCGGCAAGAATTTCCAATCGCCAGGCGTTGGTCATTTGCACGGCATGCGACACCGCAATGGCAAAGATAAGGAAGGGCACAAGAATAGAAAGCGGGTCAAGACCAAGACCTACGAGGGGCATGAGCCCCAACAGCCAGACCACAGGAATCACGGCACAGCCCAAGGCGTAAACCGTGAGCATGGCGGAACGGCTATAAAAATAAAGCAGCACGGTGGTTACAACAAAGGCCAGTGCAAAAAACACCAAGACCCCTGCCGCGCCATCGGCAATATCGCCCACAGCCTTGGCAAACCCAATGATGTGTATGGAATGGTTCTCGGTTTGAAGCTGCTGTCGAATGGACTCAAAGCTTTTTGCAACGGCTTTTAGATCGGTTCGCTCCCCGGTCTGCGGGTCTGTCTCCTGAAGACTTGCCACAACCATGGCCGAACTGCCGTCGGTGGAAATAATGCGGCCCACCCAGTCCGACTTCGCCACATTCACCTTTACCTGTTCAATCTGATCGGTACGGCCTGCGTAGTCTGAAGAAACCACATTACCGCCACGAAAGCCCTCTTCCACCACCTCTGTAAAACGAACATTCGGCGTAAAAAGAGATGTGACCGAACTGCGCTCAACACCTTCAATGTAGAAGACTTCCTCGGTCACTTTCTTTAAAAGGTCCAGTCCCTCGACCGTGTAAATGGAGCCGTCTTTGGCATGAATGGCAAGTAGGACTCGGTTGGCATTACCAAAGGCCGACTGATACTTCAAGAAGACCTGCATAAAAGGATGACCCAAAGGAATCATCTTGGTAAAACCTGCATCCGCTCGTAACAAGGTTGCGGTGGCCGCAAGCACCAGAGTTAACAGTACGAAGAAAACGATAACGCCGCGGCGGTAATGAATGAGCCGGCCGGCCAGACGCTGCAACCAGGCAGGGCCCTCGGCATCGGGTGGTAGCTTCGGAGGCTCTGCAGGCGGCCTTGCACTCGGCGAACCTGGTGGGGGAGGCGGTGGAGGAGCGGCCATGTCAGGTGGCAAAGAAGCCGTCGAGCTCATTTTCCAAGACCCTCAGCGCGCTGCAGGCCATCGAGCCCGGCCAGCCAAACATCGCCATTCTGAAGCTGACAAGCGCCAGCAATGGTGGATGTGGCGAGGTGCTTCACAGTGAAGCGTCGACCGTCGTCTTCACTAACGGCAACCCTGCCCTGATCGCCCAAAAGCAGAACCTTACCGTCTCTCAGCACAAGACTTGCCATCCATGAATAAGGCTCGCTGACAGAAACTTCTTGCCAGGCTTCCAATGGAGAGGATTGGCGAAAGATTCGACCGCGCATACCGTAGACTAGACGACTGCCCATAGGTGTGACGAGACCTCCAAAGAAAGAGCCCTTGTAGAGCATGTTGGAGGCAGGAAAAACAAACGGTGCATCATCTGCTTTCATCATGGCAAGAATGTCGGAAGAGGAAGGCGTCTCACCAAGATGACCCGACTCGCCCATGAGAATCCAGGCCTTATGAAAACGGTCTTCTAGCAACTGGTAGAGGTGCCAGTCGAAGCCTTCCTCAAAAACCTCAAAGCGCTTAAAGGTCTCGCCCTGGTCCTCAGAGACCAAAAACTTGCCGAAAGCCCCAGTAAGAAAAATACGCCCACGCGAATCCACGTATACCGACAGCCAGACGTCTTGCTGGGGGTTGAGGCGTTGAAGATCGCGCGACTGCAGAACCTGCCAACTCTCCCCCTGATCAAGAGAACGGACAACAAGCCCGCCATGGCCAGCCGCGATGCAAAGTGTGTTCGTTAACGAGAGGCTTGTAAGGCTTCGCCCAATACTGAGGCGCTGTGTTACCCAGGTTTGCCCTGCGTCATTTGATCGGGCTAGAACGCCTCGCTCGCCTACTGCCAGCACTAAAGACCCCAGAGCGGCAATGTCAAAAAAAGTAGCTCTTTGAATGCCAATAGGCCGGGATTCTCTAAAGACTGCGGCGCCTGCCGCTGTAGGCACGACCAGACCCGATACCGCATAGAAGAAACCCGTAGCACGACCCAAAAAGATGCGCCTGCCCACAGCAGATGCATGGGCAGGTGGCAGAGGAGTCAACTGTGAATTTAACGAGTGCCGAGTCGACGCAAGGCGTCGGTTTGAAAACTTGCCCATGACGCTTTGATACCAAATTTGATGGGCTTTTTCACCTCGTTATCAAGATGGGAGATGAGCACGTTGCCATTCGACAGGTCATGCCACATTTGAATGCTGTACCAAGGCACGCCGTGGTCGTAGCACTGAATAAAGCCATGAATACCCACCCGCCAAATGTCACCGCGGGTGTCGTAGCAGTCTTCTTGCAGAATCATCCAGCTGTCCTC
>JAYNLI010000019.1:0-21691 GCA_038111655.1 Bordetella sp. | reverse complement strand
GAGGGTAATAGACGCCACCAGTACCACCAGTACCAATCGAAATATTTTGCCCTTGGGCAACAGTAGCAAGGCTCAACGCACCAGTAGCGGCGAGGCCAAGGAAAACTGTACGGAAGTTCATAGCTACTCCTTATGTAGAAGACCCGCCATTATGCCATCCCACACGGCAAGGCAGTCTAAGTAATTCCACGTATTTTTTGTTTGAAAGTGAGATTGAAATAGCGCTAGTTATACTCCGTGAACTCTTCGAGCAGTGTTTGACCAACCCAGCGGAGACCCAAGATTTTATGGACGGACTCAAGACTAAGGAAGTAAAACAAAAACATGTCGTGGTGATTGGAGCAGGAACCATGGGCGTGGATATCGCGGCAGCCTTTCTGGCCAATGGATGGTCAGCGAGCCTGATTGAGCCAAATGTTGATATCTATCCCCTGGCCAAAGCCCGTCTCGATCATGCGCTGTCAATGCTTGGGGGGCAGGGTCAGGAGGCTCAGTTCATCGACGCTATTGCAAAAGTGCGTTTCTCGGGGATTACCCATGGTCTCGTTATTGAGGCTGTACCGGAGTCGCTCCCGTTGAAGCAAAGGGTATTTGCTGAACTCGCCGAGATCGTCCCTGCAGGTATTCCCTTGTGCAGCAACTCTTCTGCAATTCCTATTAGCTACATCGGACAGGGCTTGGAAGCTTGCACTCGAATGGTTGGGACACACTTCTTTATGCCTGCTCATCTCGTGCCTGGCGTCGAGGTGATTAGTTCTGATCAAACCGACCCGGAGGTTGCCAGTCGCGTTGCGCAAGACCTTCGGTCGGCTGGGCGTGTCCCAATTATGGTGAAGCGAGACATACCAGGATTTTTGGTAAACAGGCTTCAGCACGCCCTATCAAGAGAGGCTTTTTCGCTAGTGGACCGGGGGATCGCCACGATTGAGGACATCGATGCTGCGGTTCGCTTCGGCTTCGGCTTCCGTTACTTGGCCGCTGGCCCTTGCCTTCAAAGGGATCATGCGGGTCTCGACATTCACTATGCCGCAGGCTGTTCCATTTATCCAGATCTTTGTAATGATACGAAGCCTGCGAAGGTGCTAAAAGATAAGGTCGATGCGGGCCACTATGGGATGAAATGTGGTCAGGGGTTTCAGGTCTGGGATGAGGAGGGTGCCAGGCTAGAGAAAGCGCGCTACGAGGCTCTACTTCTAGCAACCGCGGAACTTTTGCGAGCAGAACTGTCTTAAGGCAGCTGTGTTTGAGAATATCTTATTCTCTGGCTTGACCGTATGACTGCGGATCCTTATTTATCGTTGCGCAATACGCGTTTCGCCAAATATAGTTCGAGACTCTGATGGCAGACACCTCCAGTAACGTTCGTTAGCCTGTACGACGCCGTTAAGGTCTGCCGCGGCATGCCAGCCCCAGCGGGGGTCAAATAAAAAAGCCCGCGCTAGGGCGATCATATCGGCGTCACCATTCTGCAAAATGGACTCGGCCTGCGCAGGCTCGGTGATAAGTCCCACAGCGATTGTCGGAAGCTTGGATTCCTCTCTGATGAGTCTGGCGAATGGCACCTGGTAAAGCGGCTTATTGGGTATGACCTGGTTTGCGGCAACGCCGCCCGAAGAGACATGTATAAAGTTGCAGTCTTTTTCTTTGAGGTGTTGTGCAAAAACTGCGACCTCCTCTGGGGTGAGGCCGTTATCCACCCAATCACTGGCGGAAACACGCACGCCCAGGACTGCATCGGTGACCTTACGCACAGCATCAAAGACCTCGAGCGGGAAACGCATTCTGTTCTCGAGCGATCCGCCGTAGTTATCAGGGCGCCGGTTAGCAACGGGGGATAGGAATTCGTGCAGTAGGTAGCCATGGGCACCGTGCAACTCGATGGCGTCCACCCCGATCGCTGAGGCCCTTTTAGCCGAAGCAACAAATGCATCCTTTACGCGTTGCAGATCTTGCATGCTCATTTCTTGCGGGGGCTTCTCTCCAGGCCGCTGGGCTATACGAGATGGGCCCATAGGTACCCATCCCCCTTGCTTAGGTTCTAACAGCTGACCCCCAAGCCAAGGGGGAGCGCTTGAAGCCTTCCGGCCGGCATGGGCCAATTGAATGCAGACTTTGACATTGTCTGGCGCGAGTCTGCGTGCCCGTCCTAAAACGTTTCCCAGTGCTGTCTCCGTTGCATCGTCCCAGAGTCCCAGACAGGCTGGTGTAATGCGACCCTCTGGGGTGACTGCAGTCGCTTCGATCGTGAACATTGAAGCGCCACTGTTGAGAAAATTTGTCCAGTGGGTTAAGTGCCAGTCGCTCGCCGCCCCATTTTCCGCCGAGTATTGACACATTGGCGCAACAATTAGCCTATTAGCTAGCTGGAGACTGGTTCGATTGTCCTTGGATGAGAAGGTATAAGGTTGGAATAAGAGTGTCATAGCGGCGTATTCTAGTCTTTTAAATTCGCTCTGCGAGTCAATTATGGGTCTTCCGACACTTACGCTTGAGCGGCTCGATGGAGCCCAAGAATATCTCAGTTCCTATGGCGGCAAGGTTTTACTTATTGTTAACGTCGCCAGTCAGTGTGGCTTTACACCCCAGTACAGCGGACTCGAGTCTTTGTATCGGGACTACCAGGGTCAAGGGCTCATAGTCATGGGATTCCCTTGTAATCAGTTTGGGGGTCAGGAGCCCGGCGAAAGCCACGACATTGCAAGCTTCTGCGAGAGACGGTTTCAGGTTAGCTTTCCAATGTTCAAGAAGTGCGATGTCAATGGCCCGCGAGCGCACCCGTTGTTTGTATTTCTTAAGGCATCGGCGCCGGGTCTGCTGGGTTCGGAGGCTGTTAAGTGGAATTTCACCAAGTTTCTTGTTTCCCGGGATGGAAAGGTGGTAAAGCGCTATGGATCAATGGACAGCCCTGAGAAAATTAAACTCGATTTAATTACGCTTCTAAATGGCTAGGCCCTAAAGGCCTTAACCATTCCTATTCCCCTACAATCCAGCCCTCCCTTCGCGGGTCAGCGGCTCCCCAAAGCTTGCGTCCTTGTCGAAGAATCACCTGAGTGCCGCTTGTCATAGGAATGAAACGCAATGGGGCGCCATGCTTCGCAAGTTGATCGGCCTTGACCGTGGGATAGTGGTTCTTCTCGAAGAGGCTTGGACCATTGAGGCTTCCAAGCTGGGGTTGTTCGAGAGCCTCTTGCGGGGTTAGCCCCTCGCCCAGGGTGCGTAGAAGGCTTAATGCAACGTAATGAATAATCATGGCGCCTCCTGCGCTGCCAAGTGCCATGACAGGCTCCTTGGTCTGCGAGTCCAAAACAAGAAGGGGGCTCATGGAAGAGCGTGGGCGTTTACCGGGCTGCGGTCGATTTGCAATGGGTTTGTCATGCTTGTCCCGTGGGCGAAAGCTAAAGTCGGTCAACTGGTTATTCAGTAGAAAGCCTCTCACCATAGTTCGTGAGCCAAAGGCTGACTCGATAGAGCTTGTTAAAGACAAGGCATTACCTTGGCCATCAATAATGCTCAGATGGGTCGTTCCGGCCTCGGGCTGCCAAGCCATAGCAGCACCTATCGAGGTGGCCGGAAAACCTTCAGGCCTTCCAGGTAGAGCAGAGCCCAGACTCCTCTCGGAAATGAGCCTGGCTCTGCTTTCGAGGTAATGACTTCCTAATAACAAATGCCATGGGTGCGATGCTTGGCTTAAAAAATCAGGGTCGGCAACGTACAAGGCACGATCGGCAAACGCAAGTCGCGAGGCCTCAAGGTACAGGTAATCACGCTGTATAGAGCTTGAAGGGATCTCTTTGTAACCAAGAATGCCAAGGATCTGCCCAATTGCAAGGGGCCCCGAGCTTGGCGGTGGCGGGCCGCACACTTCGTAAGCCTTTTTTGTTACCGCAGCCTGCCAGTTAAAACACAGTGGGTCGCGTCGCAAGGCCGAGTAGTTCTGAAGGTCCTCCTGGCTAAGTTGCCCCGGGCTGCGAGGGTGCTGTCGTACGGCATTCTCAATAGCCTTTGCCAGCTCACCCTTATAAAAAAAATCTGGGCCCTTCTCTGCTACCCCGTGCAAGACATGGGCGAGCATTGGGTTTTGAAGGACATGCCCGACCGGCCAAGGCTGAAGCTGACGGTCGTAAAAATAGCCGCGCGCGATAGCGTCTTCGCGCAGCCAACGGTCGTTGAGCAGCAGGCTATGCAGTCTCTGCCCTACAGGAAAACCGCGTTCGGCCAGTTCGATGGCGGGCTCGAAAAGCTTGCCCCAAGGTAGTTTCCCGTGGTCTTGATGGGCAAGATGCAGCATTGCAAGTAGACCCGGGACACCCACAGCACGGCCCCCGCGAAGCGCCTCTTCAAACGCTATGGGCTGGGCAGATTGGGGATCGGACGAGTCAAGAAAAAGCGTCTCTGTAATTGCATTGGGTGCGGCTTCTCGACCGTCGTAGACCTGAACGGTCTGGCCATTAGTGTGAACCAAGAAGGCTCCTCCGCCAATACCGCTTGACTGCGGTTCGACCAGGCCAAGAACCATCTGGCTTGCAATGGCTGCATCGATTGCGCTGCCGCCTTCCCTTAACATTTTTGCACCGGCTTCAGAGGCAAGTGGATGGGCTGTCGCAACAGCGAATTGTGAGAAGCGCCATTCGGGTTTTTTGGTCCAGCCGGAAGCGGCTTCCGGAGATGTCGCTGCAGAGGTCTCTGCATGCGTAGAAGTCAAGCTTGTAGGAAGGGCGGTAATTATGGCCAAGATCGCCACACCCACCCGAGCGGCCCCGCATCTTCTCGGAAGGGCGATCGCCAGCCAAGTGTGTTTGCTCAGCATTTTGAAATAGGCTCCTTCGTAGAGAAGGGGCTTTCCTCAAGAATAAAGCCGCGAAACTCACCACAAGCAATTGGTATCACGGTGGTTTTGCGAATGCGTCTGGCTAGCCCAAGGTCGTCGGTTACGACAAACGTAAGAGCAGTTGGGTCCGCACCGAATTCGGGTGCATGGGGAGATGGGGAAGCAAGAGAGGTGTTGGCCGTCGCCGGGAAGCCTCGAAGACTTGAAATGATACGACGGTCAGCACGGTCTTTACCCCTACCTCCCGAGTAGTTCACCTGAAGACGCTCATGCAGCTTCGTAGAGCTTTCCTCATCGCCATCAAACCAGAGTTCAATACGCAGGCTCTTATAATCCATCACCCTTTGAAGCAGCCGTTGGGTCAGTTGTTCCCGGGCTTCGAGGCTGGGGCGACCGTCTTCAAACCATTGAAAAAAAAGAATGGAGAGTCGGAAGAGAAGATTGTGCCCGTCGACAATGACAAGGCAGGGCTGCTGGCTCTGAAGCCTTGAATAGAGGTTATTAGCAGGCAGGCGGGTCGAGGGCTCGGTGTTAAGACGTTCAGCACTCTTTTGGGCCTGCTCGGTTAGAAAGCTTTGTAACAACACTCCTTCACTGTAACGAAGGGTGTTAAGACGCATCGCTTTTTGAATTGCAGTTCGCTGCGTGGCGAAGTCGTCAAGGCTTTGGGCGCTTTGAACCGAAGCCGCAAATGCAAGCCCAAGGTCTGAGGAGGTCTTGGGATCGAGCGGATGCTTGCAAAATGCACGCAGTGCGGCAGGCCTGTCTAGGTTAGCCATAAGCGTGCAGTGTAACCTCGTGTGTGATCAGCCCCTTGCCCTTAGTAAGATTTTGAATCGATCTATGTAGCAGTGTGCGCTTGGTATTTACGATTGTTGGGTACGTGTCAAGGCCATTCCAAGTGTGGAATGTCGATTTGGGGTCAGGCGACTCTTCTTACTGTTCCGTAGTCAACCGTCCGGCAGTACCATGAATAAGATAGCTGACTCAAGACTCGCCAAGACGGGATGGCTGGGGTAATAAAAACAGTAACTAACGAGAAGAGAACAAGGAGACCTATAAATGGCTGATCAATCCAACAGCAGTAACTGGAGGTTCGAAACCAAGGCGGTTCACGCTGGCTTTGCGGGGGACCCAACAACCAATGCTGTGGCTACACCCCTTTACCAGACAGTGGCCTATGCCTTTGACAACACCCAACATGGCGCTGATCTCTTCGACCTGAAGGTCATGGGAAACATTTACACGCGCATCATGAATCCTACGCAGGACATGCTTGAGCAGCGGGTGGCTGCCCTTGAAGGGGGCATTGCCTCCTTGGCCTTAGCCTCGGGGCAGGCAGCAATTACCTACGCCATACAGACCATTGCCGAGGCTGGGGACAATATCGTTTCAGCAGCCACACTGTATGGCGGGACGTACAACTTGTTCGCCCACACCATGCCGCAATACGGCATTCAGGTGAGGTTCGCGGATTACCGAAAACCAGAGTCTTTTCAGGCGCTTATTGATTCAAAGACCAAGGCCATTTATTGCGAAACTATAGGTAACCCTTTGGGGAACGTGACAGACATTGGCCGTCTGGCCGAAATTGCCCATCGGCATGGCGTTCCTTTGATTGTTGACAACACTGTGCCAAGTCCCTACCTGTGCCGCCCAATAGAGCATGGCGCCGACATTGTGGTTCACAGCCTTACGAAGTATATGGGCGGCCATGGTACGTCCGTGGCAGGTGCCATTGTGGATAGCGGCAAGTTTCCATGGGCTGAGCATAAAGAGCGTTTTCGCAGGCTTAATGAGCCCGACGTCAGCTACCACGGCGTGGTCTACTCCGAAGCCCTTGGCCCCGCCGCTTTCATTGGTCGTGCGCGTGTCGTTCCCTTGCGGAATACGGGCGCTGCCATTAGCCCGTTTAATGCCTTTCAAATTATGCAAGGCATTGAGACCTTAGCTCTTCGTATGGATCGAATCTGCGAGAACAGTCTGGCGGTAGCCGAGTTTCTCTCCGGTCATCCGAAGGTCAATGGAGTGAATTATGCAGGGCTCCCCAGTCATTCCGATCATGCCTTGGTGAAGAAATACATGAATGGACGCGCCAGCGGCATTATGAATTTCGAGCTAAAAGGTGGCCGAGAGGCGGGCGCACGATTCCAAGACGCATTAAAACTTTTCACACGCTTGGTAAATATTGGTGACTGCAAGTCGCTGGCCTGCCACCCCGCCACAACCACGCATCGACAGCTGGGTCCCGATGAGCTTCGAGCGGCGGGTGTTTCCGAGGACATGGTTCGTTTGTCCTTGGGTATAGAGCATCGCGATGACCTGATTGACGATCTGCGCCAAGCGCTTGAGGCGGCCTAATACTCGGTTACTCGGCTCGCAAGAAGGCCCCAAAACTTTTTAACGGGGCCTTCTATGATTTCGAAGACGTTTCTAACCTGGTTTTCGCTTAGACTAAGGTCTCCGATAAATGCACCAGCGTCTGGCCGCGTGCTCGGGCTGCCGTGGGCTGATGCCAAGAAGGCCGCTGCCAACAGTTAAAGCCATGGTCGACATCCGGGTGTGTAATCACTCTTACGTTGTCGTGGCCTGCGAAGGCCTTGCGCACCGACTGAACGGCAGTCTCCGGGATGTAGCTGTCTTTTGCCGCGAAGTGAAAGAGCAGGGGGCAGCTTATGTCCGAGGCGAGCTCAAGGTGGTTATGAATTCCGCCCCCGTAATAGCAGACGGCCGTATTAACCCCCGCGCGAGCCGCTGCTATATAAGACAGCATCCCTCCCATGCAAAAGCCCACCGAACCAACAAGGCCCGAGCACGAGTCGAAATGACGTACCGCTTCGACAGAACGCTGAAGGTCGGAGCCAGTTCGATGAATGTCCAGCCCAGCAAGTAAGCCAAGCCCTTTCTCAAAGCCCTCGGCGGTGTAACCAAGCTCGATACGTGGGGAATGCCTCCAGAAAATATCAGGGGCAATAACCAAGTAACCGTCGGCCGCATACTGGTCGGCCACAGCCCTTATATGTTCGTTTACACCGAATATTTCCTGCACAAGCAGTAGGCCTGGTCCACGCCCTGTCGGGGGGTGACTGATATAAGCTTGAAACTGACCTGCATCAGAACTCGCAACCGATATCCACTCACTCGACATCACGCACTCTCCTTCACGAAAATGACGGTTCTATTACGCAAAAAGGGCGGCTTTACTGGCCGCCGGTCGGCTGAGCAAAATAGTGACACGTTCTGCCTGACTCTTCTAGTGTGCTTGCTTGCCGCAATGATGAATTTCTTAGCGGCGTTCAACCCTGCTGCAGCGCAGAGCCCATCCATACAGCCGCAAAAAAAGGCAGTCGAGCCACAGCTAAAGGTTGGGCAGTTGTTATGGGATGCTCATGAGGTGTCGGTAGCAAGCCTAAAGCGCTACGCCAAGGCCACAGGGTTTGTAAGCCTTGCCGAGCGCGAGGGAGGTGGCTTTATTTACGAGGCGGGCTGGATAAAAAAGCCTGGTTGGACTTGGAAGGCACCCTTTGGCCGACCTGTTGCAGACAATGAACCAGCAGTACATCTCACGTTTTCAGAGGCTCAGGCTATTTGCAACTTCTTTAACAAGCGCCTTCCTACCGATAAAGAATGGGTAGATGCCGCTTACCTCGAGCAAAGGGACGCGCCACCGGTGGGCTTTGTGAAAGGTAAGCGTTACACCTATCCCACAGGGGAGACCCCAGAAGGCGCGCATTGTCTTCGCGGTTGCGGAGCCTACAAGGGGCTTGCGCCAACGGGCAGTCTTTGGCGAGGCGATGGCCATGTGGCCGTCATGACCACAAAGCCTGGTGTGAATGGACTGTGGGACATGGGCGGTAATGTCTGGGAGTGGGTCGATACGGGACAAGGCTTAGAGCGCATTACCCGAAGCGCTTCATGGTGGTACGGGCCACAGCGCCAGCGAGAGTCTGACGTGGCCATGAAACCCACGGATACGCGTGTTGCCTACATAGGCTTTCGATGCGTACGAGACCTATCGAAGTAAGCCGGTACACTAGACCTAACGTAAACCCTAGGTCGCTAAAAAACCTTTCATGTCTTCTATCATTCCTCAGACTTGGCCGCGGCGTCTCGCACTTCTTGCCGTTGCAGTAACGCTTATTGTCGGGGTTGTTCAGTGGATGCGGCCGCCCGTGGTTCAGACCACCACCGTGGTTTCGGTTTTCCCATCCCAGGCTTTATCGGTACTTAATGCCAGTGGCTATGTCGTTGCCCAGCGAAAGGCGGCGGTCTCCACGAAGGCCAGCGGCCGTCTTGAATGGTTAGGAGTTGCGGAAGGCTCATCAGTGCAAGAGGGCGATGTCATTGCAAGGCTCGAAAGCACAGAGTTGCAAGCCCAGTTGAATCAAGCCAAGGCACAGGTGGGCCTTGCGCAGGCCGAGCTTTCTGACGCTCGACGCGCCTTTGAACGTTCAAGGTCTTTGCTTGCGAAAAATTACATCTCTAAGGCCTCGCACGATTCCGCCTTGGCGCGACTTGAAAAGGCCTCCGCCTCACTGAATGCCGCACGGGCGTCACAGCAGGTTGCTCAGGCCGCCTTGTTGCAGGCTGAAATCCGAGCTCCCTTCGACGGCGTGGTTCTTACCAAGAACGCCAATGTCGGTGACAACATCACGCCCTTCTCCTCTGCAGCGGACACCAAAGGAGCTGTTGTCGTCATGGCCGATATGTCAACGCTTGAAGTTGAGGCCGACGTCTCTGAATCAAGCACCGCGAAAATTGCTATTGGGCAGGCTGTTGAAATTGGTCTTGATGCCATTCCCAACGAGCGCTTTAAAGGCAAGGTTGCTCGTATGGTGCCCACCATCGATCGGGCCAAGGCAACCCGCCTTGTGAAGTTGCAATTCGATCAGATCGACTCTCGTATCCTGCCCGATATGGCGGCGAAGGTATCGTTTCTGCAACGACCCTTAAAGCCCGAGGAAAGGCTTCCGCAGTTCATGATTAATCGCGCGGCGGTCATCGAGCAAGACGGTCAATGGCGTGCTTTTCGTGTTGTAGGTGACAAGCTTGAGGCCATTGATCTCGGCCTTGCCTCGGCGCCAATGGGTGATCTCGTGCCCGTACCTATGCTCAAAGTGGGTGAGACCGTCGTGCTTCGACCGTCGGCCGGACTTCGCTCGGGTCAATCGGTTCGAAGGGTGACGGGGTCGTGATTCGTATTCGAGACCTACACAAGTCTTATCGCAGGGGTGATCAAGACGTCACCGTACTCGATGACCTCAACCTCGACGTTGCGCAGGGTGCATTCTTAGCCCTCATGGGTCCGTCTGGTTCGGGCAAGAGCACGCTGCTGAACTTAATTGCTGGAATTGATCGACCAAGCAAAGGCTCGATTGAAATTAACGGCCTCGATATTGTGAATCTCTCCGACTCACAGCTTGCTGCATGGCGGGCTCAGAACGTCGGTTTTATCTTTCAGTTCTATAACCTCATTCCGGTGCTCACAGCCTACGAGAATGTTGAGTTACCCTTGCAGCTCGCGACCGTTTCCGCCCATGAGCGCAAGCAACGCGTGGAGCAAGCCCTGGCCCAGGTTGGCCTCGCGGATCGCATGAGCCATCGGCCTAACGAGCTCTCGGGGGGGCAGCAGCAGCGTGTTGCAATTGCCCGCGCGCTTATCACCAGCCCCTCTTTAATTGTTGCCGATGAGCCTACGGGCGATCTCGATCGTGTATCGGGCGAGGAGGTATTAAAGATGCTTCAGCGTCTTAACAGTGAGCAGGGGAAAACCGTTCTTATGGTGACGCACGATCCCAAAGCCGCCGGTTACGCAGGGGCGATGGTTCACCTTGACAAGGGGCAGCTCGAGGCAGAGCCAGAGGCAGCTTAGTTGCTGCAAGCACTTTTGCCCACAAAGCCCGATTGCATGACTCCTTTAAGACTGCATGCTCATTCTAAAACTGCTCTTTCTTAATATCTGGCGCAACCGAATGCGCTCCTTGCTGACCTTTATCGGTTTGCTAGTTGCCGTGCTAGCCTTTGGGCTTCTCTCCACTGTTGTAAAGGCTTGGTACGCGGGGGCTGAAGCGGCAAGTGAGGCGCGTCTTATAACACGCAGTTCCATCTCGCTCATTTTTCCCTTGCCACTGAACTACGGTGAGCGCATTCGCGGTATTGATGGTGTTGAGCGTATGACCTATTCGCGTTGGTTTGGTGGTGTCTACAAAGACACGCGTAACTTCTTCCCTCAGTTTGCCGTCGACCCACCAAGCTACTTTGATATTTATCCTGAGTACATGTTGTCGGATGACGAGCGAGCCGCCTTTTATCGCGATCGACGTAGTACGGTCGTTGGGCGCAAGCTCGCCCAGGAACACGGCTTTAAGGTGGGCGATCTCATTACGTTAAGAGGTCAGATCTTTCCCGGGCAGTGGGAGTTTTTAATTGCCGGTATCTACGACGGCAAGGAAGAAAAAACCGATACCGGGAAGATGTATTTTCATTGGGCCTATCTGAATGAAGAGGTGAAGAAGCGCAAAATCAATCGAGATGCTGATTCCGTTGGGGTTTTTATTACCAGCGTTCCTGACCCATCCCGCGCAGCCGAAGTCGGCATGGCCATTGACGCCCTCTTTACTAACTCACCCAAGGAAACGCTCACCGAGACTGAGCAGGCCTTTCAGCTTGGATTTGTCGCCATGACTGAGGCTATTGTGGTGGCTATTCGTGCAGTTTCTTTTGTTGTGATTCTTATCATCATGGCGGTTATGGCGAACACCATGTCCATGACGGCGCGAGAGCGTACGCCGGAATACGCCACCTTAAAGGCCCTTGGGTTCTCACCGCGCTTTGTTGCTGGGCTGGTCTTTGCAGAGTCCATGCTTCTTGCTGTTCTAGGGGGTGTTACAGCCCTTTTACTTACTTACCCGGCAGCCTGGGCGTTTCAAGCGTCCACGGGCAATATGTTTCGGCACTTTGCTGTTTCGTTTGATACCAGTCTAATGCAGCTGGGTGCGGCGCTTGCTACTGGTCTGGTTGCGGCCATTTTTCCTTGTTTACGCGCCTACCGTATTCGAATCGTCGAGGGCCTTCGAGCCATTTAAATCATTGGTCATGGCCAACGCACTCTTATCGGTCCCGCTAAGCTACAGCCTAAGAAACCTCTGGGTACGCCGCCTTACTACTGGGCTGACAGCAATGGGCATGGCTTTGGTGGTCTATGTTTTTGCCGCGGTGCTAATGCTTGATGCTGGGCTTAAGCAGACGCTTGTAAGCACGGGTGAGGCTGACAATATGGTGGTCACACGCAAGGGTTCGGTGACCGAGGTTCAGAGCTCCATCGATCGAGGTCAGGCTAATGTTGTCACACAGTTTCCCGAGGTGGCGACCAACCTTGAGGCGATTGCTTCTCGCGAAACGGTCGTCTTGGTGAACCTTAAAAAACTTGAAACCGGTCGGCCGTCCAATGTTGTGATTCGAGGGCTTGATCATCAAGGTATTGGTATGCGTCGACAGGTAGGGGTGATTGATGGGCGTCTGTTTCGTCAGGGATCCAACGAGATCATGATTGGACAGGCAACAGCCAGACAGTTTGCAGGTATGGCCATTGGTGAGTCGGTGCGTTTTGGGGGAAGAGACTGGCGCATCGTGGGGCACTTTAATGGCGGACGCAGTGGTTTTGACAATGAAATTTGGGCCGATGGAGAAATTCTTCGGCAGTCTTTTCGCCGCACAGCGTATTCCTCTGTGGTTGTTCGCTTAATGGACCCAAGTCAGGCAGACGCATTTCGTAGCCGTGTTGAAGACGACCCCCGGCTTCCACTGCAGGCAAAAACAGAGCACCGTTACTACGAAGACCAAAGCGAAACGCTTTCGCGATTCATACGAATTCTCGGACTCACACTTACGGTTATTTTCTCCATTGGGGCTGTTATTGGTGCGACTATCACCATGCAGGCTGCCGTTGCGACACGCGTTAATGAAATTGGAACACTGCGTGCTCTGGGCTTTCAACGCGGTGCGATCTTGCTTGCGTTTTTAGCCGAGTCTGTTTTTCTTGCCTTGGTGGGTGGTGGCGTTGGTCTTGCTTTAGCAAGCCTGATGCAACTCACGGAGTTTTCAACAACAAACTTTCAAAGTTTTTCGGAGCTCTCTTTTGGTTTCTACCTTACGCCGGGCATCATCATCCAAAGCCTGGCTTTCTCGGTTCTGATGGGCGTTCTTGGTGGCATGGCCCCTGCCATACGCGCTTCTCGTATTGCCATTGTGGAGGCATTGCGTGCAGCCTAAGCTCCGACTTACGTTTGCGTTGCAACTTGCCTGGCGCGATCTTCGCTCCGGCGCGATGACACTCATGCTTGTAGCGATCGTTATTTCCGTGGCGGCAATTGTTTCAGTGGGTGTGCTTGCTAATCGGGTGGAGTCTGCTCTGTTTGCCGACGCCCGCGGCAGTTTAGGTGCCGACCGACTCCTAGTCTCTGACCGTGCGCTTCCCCAGGAATGGATTCAAGCGGCGAAGCAGCAAGGCCTTCGCATGGTGCAGGGTAGCCAGTTTCCCAGTATGGTTGTAGCCCAGGGCCGAAACCAACTTGTTTCGGTGAAGTCAGTGGGGCAGGGTTATCCATTGCGCGGAAGTCTTCAGGTGCGCGGTCCGCAGGGCTTGCAACTTAACCCCTCGATTTCCCCCGGGGAGGTCTTTGTTGATGACAGTCTTGTGGGGCGGCTTGGCCTTTCAATTGGTGACAGTATTCAGCTTGGCAGTCGGTCCTACCGTATTGGTGGCATTGTTGAATTTGAGCCCGATCGCGGCATGAACTTCGTAAACATTTCGCCTCGCATACTCATGCGTCACGACGAGCTTCTTTCTTCGAATCTTCTCGGCCCAGGAAGTCGGGTTCGTTTTCGACTCTGGCTGGGCAGCGATGATACAAAGGCCCTTGAGTCGTTCGATCAAGCCATTAAGGGGCGGCTTCAGGCCGGCCAACGGTTTGAGACCATCGAGAACGCGCGCCCTGAACTGCGTGAGGCGCTTGATCGAGCAACCAGTTTTCTTGCACTGGCAGCCATGGTCTCCGTGCTTACCGCCTCGGCAGCCATGGCCCTCTCGGGTCGCAGGCTTGGGCTCTTGTACACCCAGCGTCTCGCAGTCATGAAGGCATTGGGTGCAACACGTCGACTTCTTCTTAGTTATTGGCTCGGCCTGTTAATTGCCATGGTGCTTGTGGCCTGGTTTGTTGGCACCGGGGCAGGTTTGGTACTTCAGGGTATTGGCAGTCACGTATTGAACGAATTGTTTGGCTCGAGCCTTGGGCTCTCGGGGTTTTTTGCCTGGCTTCCGGTTCTGCAGGCCCTTGCCCTTAGCCTGGGAATGACTTTGCTTTTTGTTGGTCCTGCCGTTTGGAGGGCTCTGCGTGCCCCAGTCTGGCAAAGCCTTCGTCCCTCCGAATCCCCATCTTTTCAAGGTTCAAGCTCTGCAGGTTTATTAGCCCGCATCGGGTTTGCCGTACTGGTGTTTTCAGGCATGACTCTGCTTTTATGGATGGGCAGTGGCGACCTTGAACTCGCGGCCTATACCTCTGCGGGGTTGTTGGTCTTTGGTCTTATTCTTTTCTTGACTTTATGGATGGGCTTTCGCCTGACGGCGGCGGGTATTTCCTCTTTGCCTCATTTGGGCTGGACGTTAAGCAGCCTGCAGCGCATTCTTAGTAGGCGTGGTGCAGGCCTTATTGTCCAAGTGCTTGGGCTTTGTCTTGCCATGTCAGCACTCTTGCTTTTGGCTTTTTTAAGGCAAGATCTTCTCCAGGCATGGGGCAGAAGCCTTCCACCGGATGCCCCCAACCGATTTCTTTTAAACATTCAGCCCGGCCAAGAGTTCGAGGTCGCAACGATTCTGAAGTCCGCAGGAATTCAGCAGCCTGTTCTGTATCCCATGGTTCGCGGTCGACTGGTAAGTATTAACGACCAGCCCGTAGGACCCGATGACTTCGATGAACAGCGCGCGCAGCGACTTCTTGATCGTGAACTCAATCTGTCTTATGGCAGTGTCCCAAGCTACAACCTCATTCATACCGGCCGAGCAATCAATCCTCAGGCCAACGAGGTGTCCGTCGAGTCTGGTATTGCACGTATCTTGGGTATCAAGCTCGGTGATCGCCTAGGCTTTGATATTTCCGGCGAGCCGGCCTGGGCCACGGTCACCAGTTTGCGAGATCTTCGTTGGGACTCCATGCAGGTGAACTTCTTCATGATTCTCTCGCCTGCTGTTTTGCAAGACATGCCTAAAACCTTTATTACGTCGTTTCACCTGCCTTTCGCTTCGCAGGCTGCAGGACTGAATCAGAGTCTTACCAGTCGGTTTCCTGGGCTCAGCCTTATCGATCTTGACGTCATTATTTCTCAGGTGCGTCGCATGCTGGAGCAGGTGATTGGTGCTGTTCAGGCCCTTTTTATGTTCAGCCTTGCTTCAGGTGTATTGGTGCTCTGGGCGGCGCTTTTAGCAAGCCGGGATGAGCGCATGCGTGAGGCCACATTGCTCCGGGCTCTCGGTGCTCCAAGGGCTCGGCTCGTCACTCGGCAGGCAAGCGAACTACTACTGGTGGGAATGATTGCGGGCTTTGCCGCCGGTCTGGTGGCACAGATGCTCGGTAGCATTCTTGCTCAGCAGGTCTTTGACCTTCCAGTGCCCTTCCGATTGACCTGGCCTTTGATCGGCGCTGTCGTGGGAAGTCTCGTGAGCCTGTTTGCGGGCTGGCTGGCTCTGCGCAACGTTTTATCCACGCCGCCCGTCTTGGCCTTTCGTCGCCTGCAGATGTAAGCCTGTTTCGCCCCAATTATTTCGTATTGCGAAATTGACATTTCGAATGATGAAAAATCGTGTTGCGTAGCCGTATGATTTTTTTCCAGATCTTAAATTTATTTTTTATATTACAAAATTAACTATCTAATTTATTGTTTTTAAAAAGTAAAAAAGTTTCCAGCGATCTCGTAAAAACCTTAATGCAAGGCAGCATAAACCCCTAACATGGTGTCACGAATTTTTTATTTTTTTCTTTATTAAAGGAGTTGACCCATGAACGCACGCGAGCAGGCTGCCCAGCAGCTTCAGAAAGATTGGTCCGAGAATCCCCGCTGGAGGGGTATCAAGCGCGGCTTCACCGCCGAAGACGTCATTCGTCTGCGCGGATCCATGCAGCCCGAGCACACGCTTGCCAAGCGAGGTGCCGAGAAGCTTTGGAACCTTGTTACCAACGAGCCCTTTGTGAATTCCCTCGGTGCTCTTACCGGTAACCAGGCCCTGCAACAGGCGAAGGCCGGTCTTAAGGCTGTTTACCTGTCGGGCTGGCAGGTGGCGGGTGACGCCAATTTATCGGGTGAAATGTATCCCGATCAGTCGCTTTATCCCGCTAATTCGGTGCCAAGCGTTGTTCGCCGTATCAACAATACCTTCACCCGTGCCGATCAAATTCAGTGGTCCGAAGGCAAGAACCCTGAGGACGAAGGCTACGTCGACTACTTCCTGCCTATCGTGGCCGATGCTGAGGCAGGTTTTGGTGGCGTATTGAATGCCTTTGAGCTCATGAAGTCCATGATTGATGCAGGCGCTGCCGGTGTTCACTTTGAAGACCAGCTGGCTTCTGTGAAGAAGTGTGGTCACATGGGTGGAAAGGTTTTGGTTCCCACTCGCGAGGCTGTGGCCAAGCTTGTCGCCGCACGGCTTGCAGCCGACATTATGGGTGTACCCACAGTTCTGCTTGCTCGTACCGACGCAGAGGCGGCTGACCTTGTAACCTCCGACATCGATGACAACGACAAGCCCTTCCTAACAGGTGAGCGCACAGTCGAGGGCTTTTTTCGTGCACGTAATGGCCTCGACCAGTCCATTGCTCGCGGCCTCGCTTATGCGCCTTACGCCGACATGATCTGGTGCGAAACAGGTACGCCCGATCTTGCCTATGCGCGTTCCTTCGCCGAGGCGATTCATAAGCAGTTCCCCGGCAAGATGCTTGCTTACAACTGCTCGCCTTCCTTTAACTGGAAGAAGAACCTTGACGATGCAACCATTGCTAAGTTCCAGCGTGAGCTTGGCGCCATGGGCTATAAGTTCCAATTCATTACATTGGCTGGCTTCCATGCCTTGAACTACTCCATGTTCAACCTGGCGCATGGCTATGCACGTGAAAACATGACTGCCTTTGTCGAACTGCAGCAGGCTGAATTTGCAGCGGCCGAGCGCGGCTTCACGGCTGTGAAGCATCAGCGCGAAGTTGGTACAGGCTACTTCGACGCGGTTACGACGACGATCGAGCGCGAGGCTTCGACAGCTGCCCTGAAGGGCTCGACCGAGGACGAGCAGTTCTTTGATACGAGGTCTGAGATAAAGAAGGTAGCCTAACAGCCTTTTGCGTTTTTAGAGGTTGTGAGGGTAGGAGAGAGACTTTAAAGTGGGGGGCTAAGACCCCCCTTTTTTTTGTCTCATGCCCAACTTCAGATGCTGCAGTTGGTGCCTGTTTTAGCTTTTTGAAAAGCCAGGGCACAGCCTCATCGCACAGTGTTTGCAGACCATAAGGCGGGTTAAACACCAATACGTGACTGCCTGTAAGACCTAGTCCGTCGGCTGCTGCGGGATAGACACAAAAGTCAATGCATAGCTTTTCGCCTGCAAGCGCTTGAAGGCGCTTAAGCAGTCGTTCAACATCGTACCGGGCAATCATGGGAATCCAGACAACAAAGCAGGTGTTCAACATACGCTGAAGGCCGTCACGAACCATGACGAAGGTGCGTTCATAGTCGCGCTTGTCCTCGTAGGGTGGGTCAATTAGGTACATAGCGCGCTTGGAGACGGTGGGTAGCAACGACATGACCGACTGAAAACCATCGCTACGAAAAGACTTCACCCGACGACCGTAATCGGAAAGGTTTGCCTTCAGTAGGGGGTAGTCCGAGGGGTGCATTTCATGGGCGTAAAGAAGATCGTGCGCGCGCAGCGAACGCGCCAGCATGACCGGCGAGCCCGGCAGCCATTCCAGCGCCCGTCCCTGGTTAAAGCCTGCAACCATCTGAAGGTAGTCTTGAACCAACTCTGGCATGGATGCTGCGCGATGAGGCCAGAGTTTGGCAAGCCCCGTGGGAAACTCCCCTCGGCCTCGCATGAGCGCCTCGCCAATCCGATAAAGCCCCGAGCCTGCATGCGAGTCGGCAACCATCACAGCCGCCTCTTTTTGTTGCATGAGTTTTAGGCATGCAAGTGCAACAGAGTGCTTAATAACATCGGCGTGATTGCCGGCATGAAAGGCATGACGGTAGGCGAACATGCGTTAGTATTCCACGGGAATAGGGTCAAGGCTGCGCCAGAGAAACCAGCTTGCCACTGTGCGATAAGGCCGCCAGGTCTCTGAGAGCGGTATGGCTTGCTCACGATCTTTGTTGTAAAGACGCTCAATTGCTTTAAGTAGCCCGAGGTCGGCGGGGGCAAAGACATCCGGCCGTCGCAGGCAAAACATTAAAAACATTTGAGCCGTCCAGGGCCCGATACCCGGGCGGGCTACAAGCGTTTCAATCACGAGCTCGTCGGACATCTTTGAAAAAGACTTCTTCAGTCCCTTGGTCTGCGCAAACCATTGGCTAAGATTCAAAAGGTAGTCTGTCTTGCGAGCTGACAGACCGACCTCTCGAAGAGACTCGCCAATTGCTAAGGCTGACTGTGGAGTAATCGGCTTGCCGAGTTTTGCCTCAAGCCTCTGCCAAACGGTATTCGCGGCTGTTACTGAAATTTGTTGACCTACAATAGACCGCATAAGTGTTTCATAGGGTGCACCTCGACTGCGTAAGAAGGAGCCTGGATGGGCCTGAATAAGATCGCCCATGATGCGGTCTTTGGCGCTCAGTTCCTTTAATGCCGCCTGCCAATAAGGGGGCGCCGCCTGACTTAACATGGTGCAAGAGCTCGCTTTGTCTTGAGGCATTTATGCCTTTTCTCGATGTGTCTGAATACAGCTAAAGGATGAGTATTGCAGAAGTAGCCTCGGTGACTGGTTTGAAACATGCCTTGCTGAAACTGTGAAGAATGTGAAAAATAAGGCCTTGTTTAGAAGTTCCGCGTTTGTCCATGTTTCATTAGGAGCCATAACGGCTTAAGCGTTTTCTTCGTGTAGACGACACCATGCTTATTCTCTTATCGCCTGCCAAAACTCTTGATTTTGAATCCCCGTTGCCCAAGCCCGCGCAAGAGCTCGAGCTTACTCAGCCTGCCCACATGGACAAGGCGGCTAAGCTGATTAAAGTTCTTCGGCCCATGGCCTCGGCAGAGCTTGAGAAGCTTATGGGAATCAGCCCTAAGCTTGCTAGTCTTAATGCAGAACGGTTCTCGCAGTGGTCGACACGCCCGAAGCAAAGCAATGTTCGGCCTGCGGTTTTTGCTTTTAACGGCGATGTCTACGAGGGTTTGCAGGCTTCAAGCCTCACAAAGGCTCAGCTTGAAGATGCACAAAACCGACTTCGAATGCTCTCGGGGCTTTATGGTGTGTTACGTCCCATGGATGCCTTTCAAGCGTATCGCCTTGAAATGGGCACGTCGCTTAAGGGTCGTGCCGGGGGCAAAGCCTTTTCTAACCTCTACGACTATTGGGGCCTGCAATTAGTGGAGTGGCTTGGCGAAGAGCTTGCAAGCCTTGGGTCCGATCCGGTTGTTCTAAACCTTGCCTCTGACGAGTACTTCAAGGCGACTCAGGGCCTTCAAAAGCATCAGGTGAGGGGTAAGCCCGTTCAGGTCATCAGTCCCGTTTTTCAAGATGAAAGGTCGGGTAAGTTCAAGGTCATTAGTTTTTATGCCAAGCGGGCAAGAGGCCTAATGGCCCGTTTTGTTTTGCAAAAGCGTGTGAAAAAGACTCATCAGCTTCAGGCCTTCAACCTCGAAGGGTACTGTTTTGACGAAGAGGCTTCTAAGCCTATGCAGCCTGTTTTCCGACGCATTGAGGCGGACTCAAAAGCGGCAGCTTAAAGTGGCGGGATGATCTGCGGCTCGGGTTCAAGCCATAGTCCAAAGCGCGCCATCACAGCTTCCTGAATTTCGTGGGCCAGTCCTAAGACATCACGCGCTGTAGCATGTCCCAGGTTGGTAAGAACAAGCGCATGGTTAGTCGAAACAGCGGCCTGTCCGCGTTGTACACCCTTCATTCCAGCGGACTCAATAAGCCAGCCCGCGCTTAGCTTGGTCTGATTGTTTTGTTCAAAGACAGGCAGCCCCGGGTTTTGCGAGGCAAGGGCTTGGGCGAACGCTTCGCTCACCACAGGGTTCTTGAAGAAGCTACCTACATTTCCCAGTTCGTTGGGGTCGGGTAGTTTTTCTTTGCGCAACGAGATAACGGCATGGGCCACCTGCATGGGCATTGGCGCTTGGGTAACGCCAAGCTCGGCAAGCCTTTCTGTAATGCCTCTATAGCTTAAAACCGGTGGCGACTTTGTCGCAGGACTCAGGGTAAAGTCCACCGCTGTAATAAAAAACCTGGGCCGATTCCAAGGGCCTTGAAAACTGAGTTCCTTAAAAAGACTGTGGCGGTAACCAAACTGACAGCTTTCGACTGGAAAGACGACATGGTCATGGCGCTCAAAGTCCCAGGCATGAACAGCTTCAATACGCTCCCCGACCTCTACCCCGTAGGCTCCAATGTTCTGAATGGGGGCTGCGCCCACCGTACCTGGAATAAGTGCCAGGTTTTCAAGCCCGCCAAGACCATTGGCCAGTGTCCACATCACAAAGTCGTGCCAATTCTCGCCACTGGCGCAACGCAAACGGCTAAGACCCTCACGGGCGGGAAGGCGAACAATGCCCCTTAAAGCGGATTGAATGCCCATAAGATCCAATGGGGTTTCGCGGCTTGATTGCAGAACTAAATTACTTCCTCCCCCAAGGATGAAGCGGTCTTGGTTCGCAATGGTCTTGCTTAGTTCGGGCAGTCGGGTGGAGTCTGAGATTTTAACGAGCTCATTTACCCAAGCGGCTAGCCCAAGCGTATTAAGCGATTGAAGAGAGATGGGCATGACAGGGCAATCGAACGCGTGCCTCTTGGCAGCATGAGATCTAGCTTAGGCGCACGTAAATGGGCGCGAAAGGAACAGCCTGAGTAATATCAATAAGCCCCTCTTTGGCCAGTTCAAGAAGAGCAAGAAAGTGCACCACAATCACGGCAATACCTTTACCTGGCGCAATCGGCTCTGAGAAGAGTTCACGAAACTCGACAAAGTGTTGATCTTTCAGTGCCTTAAGAATGCGGGCCATATGCTCGCGTACCGAAAGCGCCTCTCGGCTGATCTGATGATGAGCAACAAGCTTGGCCCTACGTAAAAGATCACGCCAAGCCGCCTGGAGGTCGGCGGGGTCTACATTCGGAAGCCTCGGCATGCTCTGCTCAAGATAAACCTGAGCGGCCACCACATCCCGCCCAAGTTGGGGAATGTTGTCAATCTTATGCGCAGCAAGCTTAATTTTCTCATACTCAAGAAGCCTGCGAACAAGTTCGGCCCTAGGGTCGGGGACATCCTCTTCACCTTCTTTGGGCCGAACCGGAAGCAGCATGCGGGACTTAATTTCAATAAGCATCGCAGCCATAAGCAGATATTCCGCGGCCAGCTCAAGGTTGGTTGACCGCACCTCGTCGATGTAACGAAGGTATTGCTGCGTGACCTCCACCATGGGGATGTCCAGAATGTTGAAGTTCTGGCGCCGAATAAGGTAAAGAAGTAGGTCAAGTGGGCCCTCGAAGGCCTCAAGAATAATTTCGAGGGCGTCGGGCGGTATGTAAAGGTCTTTAGGAAGGTCGAGAAGCGGTTGACCGTAGAGCCTTGCAATGGCGTCGGCCGCCTCGGCCGCCGATGCTGAACTTCCCG
>JAYNLI010000018.1:0-22811 GCA_038111655.1 Bordetella sp. | reverse complement strand
GGATTTTTGGTGGACACCACAGGGTTCGAACCTGTGACCCCTGCCGTGTGAAGGCAGTGCTCTACCACTGAGCTAGGTGTCCTTACGCGATATTCTATTGCAAGATCTCCTTCTATCTTGCTTGCTTAAGGGCTTCGAAGGCTTGATGGCAAGACAGATAAACAACAGGTTCCTTAGAGAAGTGGCTTCGCAAAAGTTTGTCGGTAATGGGTCCCTTCAACTCCGCGAAGACAAGCCTTGCCCCCTGGCTCTTTAGCCTTTCTGAGAGCGCCTCAAGACCTTCGATGGCAGTGGTGTCAATATCAGAGACACTGGAAAGATTAAGTACAAGCACACCGCCTGATGTCAGCATTCTTACCTGCCCATCAAGAAAGTCGGCAATGTAATCCCAATTACCAAAGAAAAGGTTGGCATCCACTCGTACAAACGAGACATTTTCAAGTGTCTCTACCGTATGACGCTGTAGATTTCGAAAGTGCTCGGTACCCGCAAGTCTTCCAATAACTGCAATATGTGGCCGGCTTTGACGCCACAACACATTGGCCACCGACAATGCCACGCCAATGGCAATACCCTGCTCCACACCAAGAACCAAAACACCCGTAAAAGTTGTAAGCCAGCCCAAGGCATCGGCGCGGTCAAACCGCAAGGCATCTAAAAAGACTCGGCTATCAAATAGGCTGGCCACAGAAACAATAATGAGCGCGGCCAGGCTTGCCAAAGGAATGACGGACAGTAAATTGGAAAAGCCAAGCAACACAAAAACCATGAGTAAAGCCGACACAATACCCGCCAGCGGTGTTCGAGCTCCCGCCTCGACATTTACCACAGACCGTGAGAGCCCGCCGGTAACTGGGAATGCACCCGAGGCACCAGAGAGCAAATTGGCTGCACCAAGACCACGAAGTTCTGCATTGGGATCGGTTGCAACGCCGTGTCGTCGGCCAATGGCTCTGGCCATGGAAACGCTCTCAACAAAACCAACCATGGCAATAAAAACGGCAGAGCCCAAAAGGGCTGTTGCCACTGAGGAGCTAGGTAGTGAAATGGAAAATTTTGGTAGCCCCGAGGGAATCGACCCTACCGTTGCTACCTGGCTGGTAAAGCCAGAGACAACGAGGCCAACGGCCACCAACCCAATCACCAGCAAAGGACTGGCCTTGGTAAGAATCTCGTGGGAAAGCCCCTTCACACCAAGCCAAGCAAAAGTCGCTCCGGCATGGCGTCGCGCAAGTAAAAGAAGAATAAAACTTAAAAGACCTAGCGCTAGAGTTGGGGCATGAATACCGTTGAGGTTTTGCAAAAGACCGTAAGCTTTCGTTGCAACAGACTCCCCCTGAAGTTGAATCCCAGCAAGTGTTTGTAACTGACCAAGAATAATGACAACCGACGCACCCGAGATAAAACCGCTCATGACGGGATGACTTAAAAGAGTAGCCAAAAAGCCAAGCTTTAAAAGGCCTGCAAGAAAAAGAATGCCGCCTGAGGCAAGCGCTAAGAAGACAGCACCTGCAATCCACTCAGGGCTTGCCGGACTCGCAAACGATTGCAAGGCGTCAAAGGTCATGACAGAAGCAATCGCAACGGGGCCCACTGCAAGTGCGGGGCTTCGCCCGAACACCGCGTAACCAATTAACGGTAGAACACTGGCATAAAGCCCAAGATGGGCCGGAAGGCCAGCCAATAAAGCATAGGCCAGGCTTTGGGGAATAAGCATGAGCGTAACCACCAGGCCGGCGGAAATGTCACCGGCCCAACTACTTGGCGAGAGCCTTGTGTCATGGCGCCAAGGTGCAAACCAGTGGTTACAGTCCTGCCCTTTCATGCATTCGCTCTTTGGCGAGTCTTTCTTGTTCAATACGTTCCTTCTCTACCGCCTCGGCTTGCACATTAGCCTCTTTGGCCCGCTCTTGCTGGCGCTTGGCCTCATATTCATCTTGTAGACTAGCGGCCGCATTATCTTCCTCGATTTGTTCGCGCAAGAAATCTAGCGCCTGGAATGCAGGGACCAGCTTCAGCTCTTCGGAAACCTGATCGGCCACGGCCTGAGCATATTCAATAGACTGTTCGGCAGTTATTTGCTCATTCTGATAAAGCGCACCCAACTTGAAAACCTCCTCGGCGTAGGTAAGAGGCAAATAAGCCACGATATCGCCATTGACGGTTTTAATGACCTGAAATGCCGTAGCCTTGGGTTCTTCGGGTTTTGGTTCTTGGGTGGCCATGGCCACTAGGCAATGCTCGGAATAATCAATAGACTTCTCCGCGCCCTCGATGAATGTTTTATCGAGAACAGCCCGGCACCTCAGGCCAGTGCGCACCCGGGCCACGTGAGCTGCACGGTCGTTGTTAGTAATAGAACATGTGTCCTCGTAAAGCTTCTTCGCCTCACGATAGGATTCTTTTTGCTTGTCTTTAAATAGGCCTGCCCACATGAAAGGCAGTCTAGCACCGCCAGGGCCGGTTGGTTGGGTTTTCTATACCTGATCAGAACATAAGGATTACTGAAACTTTTTGAGCTGTGGCCTGCCCAACTTACATAATAAAAAAGAAAGTTTCAAGGGAGGCGCGTGGTTTCGTTTTGGGAAGTCTGCGCGTTTTGGTTTGTCATGCACTTACTTGTCACAGGAGGCCCTTGAAGAATGAATATTTCAAATAAAGCCATGGTTGCTGTTGATGCACTTGTTGTCCTTCATCAAACCCGTCAGCGTCAACCAATAAGCCTCGTCAAATTGTCCAGTCTGCTTAACGTCTCGGTAAGCTATCTTGAGTTTATTTTCAAAGAGTTAAGAACCGCGGGCCTTGTCTCCGCAAGTCGCGGGCCTGGCGGTGGCTATCAGCTCGGGGCCCAGGGAAACGAATATTGTCTTGAAAGCCTATGCGGACTCTTTCAAGATCTTGACGACTTAGAGATCGAAGAGGCGCAAGACACAATGTCGGCCGAGCTTTTTGTAACTAACAGCCTGCTCCAAAGGGCACAAGGTGTTCGTCGAGAGTTTCTTGCCGATCGAACGCTGCAAACGGTATTCGAAGAGTCGGACCGCCTGCGCGAGGAATTTGAGCTAAAAAAGGTGCTTGAGCGAGCCATGCTTCGGGCAAAAGCGCATGCCTCCATTGAGGTTAAACGTTCCGGCCAGACCGTGAAGGTGCATCGGCCTTACGAGCTCACCATTTAAAGGGGGGGCTGTTAGGCCGTGGCCACCCCCTGCGGCAGTGCTACCATAGCTGCTATGCGCATGAATTTGAAAGGTTTATTTCTGATCGTGGTCCTTGTTGGCCTGTGGTCGTTGGGAAGTGCTCAAGTATTTGCAAACGACTGGATCCGTTTTTCGGGTAGCGCGGACGCCCAATTTACTTGGTACTTCGACCGCAAACCCATGCGCGATTACGGCGACTGGAAGGCCGTTTGGTTATTAAAAGATCTAGTTGCGGCAGACCCTGAATCGGGGCGGCACTCCTTCAAAATCTTGCTAATCGTGGACTGCCCGAATAAAAAACATCGTTATGTATCGGTGGCAGGCTACTCGGACCCCATGGCTGCAGGCGACCCGGTTGGCACGGACAATAAGCTTGGTCCCTGGATTGGTCATAGCAACAAGGATGCTTTGTTTCATCATTTGAACCGCCTGGTCTGCAAGCCGGCAAACTCGCAGGCGAGCCGATGAGCACCGACCTTGACAGCCTTCTTGACGAGGAGGTTCTGAAGAAGGTCCTCGTTGCTGTTCTTTCAATGGTTATTGCAGTTGGGGGTGCCCTGTTTTTTTATTTTCAAGTATTTAGTCGTATTGGCCCACCTGTGCGTATTCAGGCGGTTGTTACCCTTAAGAATAAGTGCGAGATGCCGGACGATGTCTTTATGGTTCGGGTAATGCCCAACGGGGTAAGCGCAAGCTTTTCGGGCGGAAGGGCCTATATTTCTGCTATGTCAAACCAACGCTTAAAGCTTGTGGCCAACCGCAAATACCGTGGTTTTGACTTTGAGGGGGATGAGGCCAATGTGGCACCTAAGGTTGCCCTTACCGCCATTTGTGATCACAACTCACGGTTCGAGGAGACCTCGAAGGCCATGCGACAAGGGTTTGGTAAAAAGTAAAAGGGGCCCCACTCGACAGATATATTTATGACGTAAACTACGGAGTGATTTTAGGCCCCCGCCTTTGGGCTGTGGGGATACGTGTTCTCCGTAGCCTGGCGCCCTTGAATTATGACTGCTAACGCAACCTCAATTTCTGACCTTCCCGCTTGGAAGGGAGCCCTGGAGCGATTCTGGGGGCATAAAACTGTCCAAAATTTCATTATTGCCCTGATCCTAGTCAACGCTGCCATTCTTGGCATGGAGACAAGCCCTAGAATTATGGAGGCTTGGGGGGAAGGTCTTCATGTCCTTGACCAAGCCATTTTGGCCGTCTTCGTTACAGAGATCGTCTGCCTGCTCGCGGCAAGGGGTTTTAACTTTTTTAAAGATCCTTGGTGCGTCTTTGACTTTATTGTGGTGGGAATTGCCCTGGTACCCGCTTCTGGGCCCTTTGCTGTCTTGCGGTCCCTGCGAGTACTTCGGGTTCTGCGGCTCGTTAACAAGATAAAAAGTATTCGTCGAGTAGTAGCAGCCCTGCTCGGGGCAATTCCCGGCATGGCATCAGTTTTTGGATTGGTAATGATCCTTTTCTACGTCTTCGCGGTGATTTCAACCAAGCTCTTCGGTAGTAGCTTTCCTGATTTGTTTGGCGATCTTGGGCTTAGTCTTTTTACCTTATTTCAGATCATGACGCTTGAAGGATGGTCAGGCGACATAGCACGGCCAATCATGGAGATTTATCCGCACTCTTGGATTTTCTTCCTAATATTTATCCTCACCGCAACATTTACGGTGTTAAATCTTTTTATCGCGGTCATTGTTAACTCCCTTAATACAATCCACGAAGAAGAATCTGCCGATCTTGGCAACGATATAGAGACCGTTCGAAAGGAGCTCGCCGAGGTGCATCTTGAGGTCACGGCTCTTCGTAAGCTCCTAGAGGGACGAGAAACCCCCGGCACACGTTAGGCGCAGAAGGTTTTGTCTTCTTTGCATACAGAGTCCTCTGTGGATGTGGTTCCGCTTGATCTGAAGGACCGGGTGGAGGCCTTTTGGGCCCAGCGTTGGGTTCAGGATGTGATCATCGGCCTTATCTTAGTCAATGCTATGTTGCTTGGCATGGAGACAAGCCCAGGAATTATGGAGAACTGGGGATCCATCATCTCGACCCTTGACCACTCCATTTTGGCTGTATTTGTCGTAGAAATTGCCTGCCTCCTCTTCGCGCGGGGATGGCAATTTTTCAAAGAACCCTGGTGTGTATTCGACTTTATTGTTGTTGGCATTGCGCTAGTTCCAAACTCTGGACCTTTTGCTGTTCTTCGCGCGCTTCGTGTATTACGAGTCCTTCGGCTAATTAATAAGATTCCAAGCATTCGTAAGGTCGTTGCTGCACTTTTGGGCGCCTTACCTGGGATGGCCTCTGTCTTCGGCTTGGTGATGATCCTGTTTTACGTCTATGCAGTGATTGCTACCAAGCTGTTTGGCATCGATTTTCCAGAGCTTTTTGGAAATTTAGGTTTGAGTTTATTTACCCTATTCCAAGTTATGACCTTGGAAGCTTGGGCAGGTGGCGTTGCCCGGCCCATAATGGAGGTGTATCCATACGCATGGATTTTCTTCATTCTATTCATCCTGACCGCAACATTCACAGTACTCAATTTGTTCGTAGCGGTTATCGTGAATTCTCTGAACACAATTCATGGAGAAGAAGAATTAGACAAGGGGAATGACCTTGAGACGATACGCAAAGAACTTAGTTCGATGCATCAAGACATCAAAGACTTACAGCGATTTTTCGTTAAATGCGAAGGCCCACCTAATAATGTTTAAGTGGATTTCTAGGTTAGGCTGGTTGGCAGTACTAGGCCTTTTGGTGGCGAATCTGGTGTCTGAGTTCGTATAGCAAACTCCCAGTCATCCAGTTTAATTCGTAACCGCCATAAAAAAACCGCTTCCTGGCGTTAACCACAAAGCGGTTTTCTGAAAAACTAAACTAATTAAAGGTCGCTAATTTTGTCAGCAACGCGATGCTGATTGGCCGCGATCTTCTCACGAAGGCCAACAATTTCATTGCGAAGGTCATTAACGTCCTCAAGATCCTTTTCAAGAGAGGCTCGGTTTTCAGCCGCCCGCTCATAAATGCCCTTAATGACATCACGATTCTTCTCAGCGGCCTCGCGAAGCTCGGTGACGCGCGCAGTATTTTCCGTAACACGAGTATCGTTTTCTCCGGAGTTAGAGGCGCGCATACCCTGCTCAAGTTCACCATCAAGCCATTTTGCGTTCTCGGTGGAAACCTCATCAACAGCTTCGTACACTTCTTCGTTGTATTTCGTCGCCATTTCGTTAATCTCGACCAGCAATTTATTTACGTCAACCATTTTCTGGTTGATCTCAAGGGCACGGGCATTGATTTTTGCAAGATGCTCAAGCTCCTCGATACGAACACGATTGCGCATTGATGTCTTGAAGCGCTCCTCCTCCGGGGTAGCAGGCTCTAATAAATCAACCAACATAACCCGATTCCGATAGATATCATCGACGGTCGAGGACAGCAATGCGCGATTACCAGAGGCTTCCGCTGTGAAAGACTCAAGCGCCAACGTGCGATTTTCTTCGATGGCTGACCGGCCAACCAACACCTGGGCAGCGTTAAACCTTACATAGGATTCTGCGTCATAAACACGACGACGGTTCTTTTTAATTCTTTGGTCAGTGGTCTCGTTACTCATTCGGTGCTCCTTGCTGAGGGATGCGCATTTAAATTAATACGGTATAAAAAATCGGAACTACGCAGCGGCCAAGGTGGCTTCATCTGGCAGTTCGAAAGGTGTTGATCTAGCCAAGCGATTTACATAAACAACCCCACGATTTGGCTGATCAAGCTCCGCCTTGTCGTAAATCATTTCATAGATGTAGTCCGCCTGGTCAGCCGCAACGACCGCGTGAAGAATTTCCGTTTTGGGGATCTCGGGAAGGCTACTAACCTCCGAAGACCGACCAATTGGTGCACCACGAACGGAATAAAAATACGCCTCATTAATGCCACGCTGGTGGAGCATCTCTAAAACAGCCTGCGCCCCACCTTCGTATAAGACGCAACTAACGAGCCGCGTGTAGTCAAGGTTAGGGACCTCTTTTTTAGATGGGGTCGTCATGAGTTAAGCCCCCATGCCCCGTGCCCGATTTTGCTGGGCCTCGAGAAGGTGCGGAGGGATATAAGTAGCCGCCTGAGTGAGAGGCGTGGCATAAATGTAGCCTTTACCCGGAGTATCAAGCCGACCTGCAAGGTACATGCGCTCAAAAATTCGGGTCATTTGGTCGTTGGAGACCATTACGCTAATGATTTCGCGCTCTACTTCGACTGCCACACCAAGTAGGCCCATCCTTTCGCGAACACCAGAACCCACGCCCTGGTGAACTGTTGCGCCCTGTACTCCGGCGTCAAGCAAGGATTGATTGATCGTGTCGGCCAAGCCCTTTTCAACCACGCAGGTGATGAGAGTGACGTCCCCCAGACTAATTAGCTTACGCTTTGCCATTTTGTAAAACTCCCTTTTCTAAATTCAAGGTTGACGTTAGACCTAAGCAGTCGCAACATCCTCTGCTACACGAGCGTTCTCACGCTTGACCTTCCACTGGACGAAGACACCGAGCGCCAAGACTGAAACAATAGGGCAAATGGATGCTGAGGCAAGAATCCCAAAGCCCTCAACAGCGCCCACTGCCTTACCAAACCCAAGACCCATGGCTAGGACGAGAGGTACCGTAACCGGGCCCGTCGTCACGCCAGCACTGTCCCACCCTACATTCACAAACTCTTCTGTAGAAAGATAAGTGAGAACCACACCCGCAATGTAGCCAGGAATAAGGATGTAGAGAATGCTGAATCCAAAAATCAGCTTCACAATTCCAAGCATGATGCCGATAGCCACCCCGAAAGAAACGGAGTACATCAACATCGATTTCTTAAACGAACCGTTGGTGAGGTTTTGAACAGTAAGGCCGAGCGCATTCAAGGCGGGCTCGGCTAAGGTAGCACCAAAGCCAAGAATCCATGCAAAAAGGGCTGCGATAAAGATGCCTGCGCCAGCCGCGTAGAGTGGTGCGTTTGGCATTGCCTCGATGGCCGTAAATAGCCCTGGAACCAAACTGCCGGCACCATCACCCAACTTGGAAAGCCCGTAGGTCAAGCCAACACTGAACACACACATCCCAACTACGGAGAGAAAAATTCCATAAACGATGATGAACGCATTGGGAAGCTTCTCGCGGAGAACCAGGAAAAGAACCACCATCAGGAAGATGACCAATGGGACAATGGCACGGACACCGCCAACCACTTCAGCCCAAGGCGACACCGTCCACCAGTCCACTGCTCCGGAGGCGGCTGCTGCTGCCGCGGCCTGCTTGGCGGCAGCCTCGGCAAGAATAGTCTCGACAGGAACGGTCATTTGGTAGTAGATGGCAAGCCCACAGACAGCGATGATGGGGAAAAGCGAGGCCAAGGTGACAATTCCGAATCCTTGGAGCTTGCTCTCACCTGCACCTCCCGCTGTCGCCACACCGATGCCTAAGGCGAGGACCAGAGGAACGGTAACCGGGCCTGTCGTTACAGCTCCGCAATCCCAGGCCAAGCCGATCATGGTTCGGAGATCATCGTCGAAAAAGCAGTAGGCAGTCAATAATGTGACCGGGATTAGACTGAGATAGATAAGTGGCTTTAGGCTCCAGTTGTATAGGAACCGAAGAGTTCCAATTACTGCCGCAATACCCACACCAGCACCCACGACCAAGACGGTGGAGTCAACCCGATCATTCAGAAGTGTGTAAAGGTATGGTGCATTTTTAGGGTCTACGATCTGCCCAGCAACCTGAAGTGCACCAATAGCTGGCTCCGCGAACGTAACCCCAACACCTAGAAGGAAAGCAATAAATAAAACACCTATTAACGGGAGTTTCAGAGGAAGCTTACTTCCGATAATTGTCCCAAAGGGCATCAAACCAAGCTTTAGGCCCTCGAGGAAGATCATAAGACCCACCATTACAGCGAGGAGCCCAAGGCCGAGCGTTCCGGCCTCCTGAATGCTCACCCCGAGGACAAGAATCTGGAACAAGGCAAGATAGGCGGCAAGTGGGACAACAGCGTTGACCTGCTCCATAAACCGAGTCTGAAGGTAGGGCTGAAGGAGTCGGTATACATCGATACCCGACAGTTTCATCTTTTCAGGCTTTTGGGGAATCTCGCGGCCCTGTGAGTCCAGCTCAGGCTGCGGCATAAGTTGAGAGTAACTAATTTGTTCAGAGTCAACCGTAATTGCCTGAACATAGTCACCATAGCGGACTTGACGCGGCATACACCCCCCTAGAAATCAATCGAATGATTAATGATTTAATCAAATTTTTGGAGACATTACACGAGGCCCTTACAAACCGCAAGCCAAAGAGCTCCTAGCTGCCAAATGGTTCGTAAAAACCCTTAGGCCAAATCCCCGCTCGCCGAACAAACATCGAACCGGTCTTTAGACCTTGAGTATCTTGGCGTTAAAGATCGTGGCATGGCTGTCCACCATGTGATCCATGTCCTCAATAATGACGGCCAGCCCCTGGAAAACGAAGATTATTAACAGCTGAACCATAAGTCCGGTGAGCCCAGGGGCCGCTAACATCACAAGAACGAAGTAAAGGTTCGCCAGCAATTTGAGCCAAGAATAAAAGACGGGATGAAAATGAACCTGAGTTTTAGTAAGAAAGGCAGAAAGTCGCTGAACCAAGACAGCATGATAGGGAACATCCATACTAGGACGCGATTTCACCACCTCGCGAATCTGATAGAGAAATTCGTGGGTTCTTCGCTTGATCTCCTCGTATCCGAGATCCGCCTGCACAAAAGCATAGATATCCCTCTTGTAACCGCCAAATAGTTTTTCTCTCTTGTCTTGTGGCATCGCGTCAGCAAATACTGTTCGAAAATCCTCTTCGAAGGTCTCTATGGCGTCCATGGACGTTCGGTGTAGTTCGGTGACGTCCATTTGCTTGCGCTTTACGATGCCAAACGTAATGGCTATGGCTATACCAAAGACCGAACCGACCGCCGTCACCGCTAGCAGGAATGTCGGACGATCGAAAAAGGTATAAACACTCTGCCCGATCGACTGACCAACCGTGAGGACTAACACCCTAACGCCGAGGTGAGCGGCCATCGTTCCAAAAACAAGGCTAAAGACAGAGGCACCGAAAATATCACTAAGGAGATTACTAACGCGCAGCAGTTTCACAACACGTAAAAGCCTAAAAAGCCTTAACAGGGCAAGAACCTCAACGTGCTGGGCCTCCATTAAGTTGAGATGCACAAAGACAACGATGGCCGAAGGGAGAATAGCCAAGGCGTCTGCGGCAAGCAGAAAAAGTGCGCGCCAGTCACGTGGATCAATTGAGACAAGACGAAGCAAAAAGTCAACGGAAAAGACGAGGAAAATAAAACCCTCAATGACGAAAAGCCGATTGCTGCCCTCTGGCGCGAAGCCTGGGTATTCCGCTGAAAGGAACATGAAGAAAATCGACCAGACAATGGTAGCCAGTACGAGCACCATATATCGACGACCGAGGATGGTTTCTGGACAGTTCAGCTCTTGTCGTAATCCGTGCCTACCCAACACACACCCCCTAGTTTCATTGTTTTACTGAACCGTATTCTGAAGGACTTTACCGAAACGCCAAAGTCCTAATATCTTGAAGACTCGAGCAAACGTCACAACCCATCCTACTTGAGTTGGTGATTGCGTAAGTGTGGGTCAGAAGGTAACGAGCGACTACCGCCTGTCTCGAGTCCGTTTGGGCGGTATGTCACCCGTTCCGTGTTCAGGAAACAGGATGCGATGAATGAGCACACCATAAAGACCCTGGCTCAAGATAGTTTTTGAGGAGTAGGCTCCTACAAATGCGGCAAGTAGGATGTACAGAAAAGTGCTTTGGCTTCCGGTCATCTCTACCAAAAGTACGGCTGTTGTCACTGGCGCTTGAATGACCCCGGCCAGAAAAGCAGTCATTCCCAAAATAACCAAAAACTGCCTGGCCTCTGCATCATTGAACAATAGGGCGAAGTCATGCCCCATACCTGCCCCGATTGAAAGCGATGGTAAAAAAATACCCCCGGGAATACCGGAGGAAAAACTCAGTGTCATCGCAACGTACTTAAAAAACCCGAAGCCTAAAAATTCGGAGTACTCGGGGGCCTCATTGAGTAATGAGGTTGCAACATGATGCCCTTCTCCAATGGAATACCCATCGGTCGCGAGCGCAAGAAACGCCAAGACCAATCCGATGCCAGCAGCGACCGCACCAGCACCGAGGGCCGTGCGAGTGGTAGGAAGCACCTTGGGAATGACAACGACCATAAGCCAAGCCATAAAACCCGCAAGCAACCCGCAGCCTATGGCCAGGGCGAGCATCGCACCAAGGGACGGCATAACCTGCGAACGCTCCTCGATATGAAAAAAGTCATAGCTGCCAAACAGGGAAAGGGAAGAAAATCCGGCAATGAGCACCATCACAACGAGAAACCAGTTTGACCGAGTCTCGCGACCCTTAGAAAGTTCCTCCATCGCAAAAAGAATGCCCGCCAAAGGAGCGTTGAATGCTGCCGCAAGACCAGAGGCACCACCAGCGATCACAATTGTTTTTGACGAAATACGCACGCGTCGAATGATTCGAAATGCCCAGTAAGACATGATTGCCGCGCCGATTTGAATAGACGGGCCCTCGCGCCCAATGGTGGCACCACAGGCAAGGGCAAGGCATACGAAAATACCTTTTAATAACGCTTGGACCGGCGAGAGGATGCCTCTGATCTGGCCCCTTACATCGGTCATTCGCAAGACTGCCATAGTCTGAGGAACACCGCTTCCAGCAGCAAAAGGGGCATATCTAACCGTAAGGTAACGAAGTAGGCCAAAACCAACAGGCATGACGACAAGGAAGGCAAGGGGGTAACGCTCGAATAACGCAGATGACACTTCAGTGCCCCAGTTTGCTCCCGCAGAAAAAAGAAAAATCGCGAGAGCAACCAGCACCGACCCTAACCCAAGTGCGACAAAATCTTTAAGCCGCCTTGCCTGACGGGCATTGAAATTGAACTTCAACAACGTTAATTCTCCTCGTTCATCCCTATTGCAGAGGAACGCGATTACCCAAAACTCTCTAGTCTACGCCCCTGAATCCTGGTCTGGCCTGAAATAACCCGAAATGTTCACATTGTGGTCATTAAGGAAGCGCCACCTGCGGCATTCTTGCCTGAATAACCTCGGCCTTGCTACGAATAAAGGCACTGTTGCGATTCTTATCGAAACGCTTGGGTGCCGGAAGAATGGAAGCCAGCCAGGCCGACTGCTCGGCACTGAGTTGCTTGGCGCGCACACCATAGTAGTGTCGAGCCGCTGCCTCGATTCCAAAAACACCCTCCCCCCACTCGGCCACATTTAAATAAATTTCAAGGATGCGACGCTTTTCCAGGACGGCCTCGAGCATGAAGGTAATGACTAGTTCTTGACCCTTACGAAGCAGGCTGCGATCGGAGGAGAGGAAGAGGTTCTTTGCAAGCTGCATGGTGATGGTCGAGCCACCCCGCTTAATTTTCCCCTTCTTTAGATTCTCGAGGGCTGCCTTTTCAATGGCCTCCCACTCCACGCCATCGTGTTCGGCAAAGCCAGAGTCTTCAGCAGCGAGCACCGCGCGCTTTAAATTTGGTGAGATGCTGCTGTAGGCGACCCAGGTCTGACGAATTGTTTTACTCGACCTCTGCTGGGCCAGCCTGTCTTTTTCAGCTGTAATAAAAGCGGTGGTTGCAGGATTGTTGTAGGCCAGCCAGGCCACCGACATAAACAAATAAGCCTGATAAACCACAACAACCGTTAGTAGAGAGGCTATGGGCCATTTCAGCCAACGCAAGTGAAATCCTTAACTAGCAACTTGTAACGACTGCCAAGACCTAACGCTTGTAACGCTTTGGAACAAACGGTAGCTTAACCGATGAGAGTGGTATTTTTTGCTGACGGACCTGTGCAAAGAGGGGCTGGTTTAAAGCAGAAACCTGAACACTGGCCATGAGAATCGGAAAGCCCAAGCTGGGTGAGACAGTTCCACTTGTAACCTCTCCGACAATGGAATCGTCTTCAAGAACAACAGAACTGTGCGCGCGGATAGGAACAGGCGCCTGCGAGGTGAAAGCCACCAAACGACGAGCCGGACCATTCACCGTTTGCTGCTCAATCACCTGAGCACCGGGATAGCCGCCAGCCTTTGCTCCACCCGGACGTCTTGAGGGCGCGATGCCAAACAAGAGTCCTGCCTCAACCGGTGTCACCGATGGTGAAATATCTTGACCATGCAGGGGCAAACCCGCCTCAAGCCTAAGCGTGTCACGGGCCCCTAGGCCTACAAGTGCAACACGACTATCGGCAAGTAGTTTGTGCGCCACCCGATCGGCGGCTAGGCTAGGAACCGAAATTTCGTAGCCATCCTCGCCCGTATAGCCACTACGGGTAGCGAAGCATGAGGCGCCATCAAGGTTAAATTCAATGGACTCCATAAACTTGGGCGCCGATGCCCGGAGGTCGAACTGACACAAGACGGCCTCGGCCTGCGGGCCCTGAAGAGCAAGAAGCGCTGCATCGACCCATTCAAATTGAAGCTCAGGTGCAAGGCTTTGAAGCCTTTCAAGGTCAGCCTGCCGATTGCCCGCGTTGACTACCATACGAACCTCAGGCTGGGGCCCTGGACGCCAGACCAGCATTAGGTCATCTTCAATACCACCCTGGTCATTAAGCAAAAGGCTATAGCGCTGCTGTCCAGAAGGCCAACTATCGAAGTCAACAGGCAAGGCGGTCTCGAGCCCCTTGCGCAGTGTTGGTCCATCGCCATTGCGCGCTATCACCCGTAACTGACCCATATGCGAGACGTCAAAAAGTCCAGCCTGTTGCCGGGTATGAAGATGCTCGGCCTTAAGCCCAGAACCATACTGAATGGGCATATTGAAGCCAGCGAAGGGAGCAAACTTGGCACCCTGGGCCTGATGCAAAGCCTGCAGCGGGATGGACTGAATGGACGGCGCTGCTGCAGGCTCAGACCGAACAGGGCTAGGGGAATTAGACATAGGCCCCCACAGGCGGACAGGTACAGACCAGGTTGCGGTCACCTGCTGCATTATCAATACGCTTCACGCTGGGCCAGAACTTCGAGGCCTTCACCCAAGGCAGAGGGAATGCCGCCTGCTCGCGGCTGTAACCGTGGGTCCAGGTGTCTGCCGCGATTTCTGACGCAGTATGTGGCGCATTTTTCAGTGGGTTGTCCAGTCGATCGAACTGCCCTTCGCGTATGGCTTGAATTTCCCCGGCAATGGCAATCATGGCATCGCAGAAACGGTTCAGTTCCTCGAGACCTTCGGACTCGGTCGGCTCAACCATTAAGGTATCGGTCACTGGAAAAGAGAGCGTGGGAGCATGAAAGCCATAATCCATCAAGCGCTTGGCAACATCCTCTGCAGTAATGCCAAGCTCGGCCTTCAGACTTCGCAGGTCAAGAATGCACTCATGGGCCACCCTTCCCTTCTCGCCTCTGTACAAGATGGGGAATACGGGTTGTAGGCGATGCGCGACATAGTTAGCATTCAGAATGGCGAGCTCGGTTGCCCGCTGAATACCCGAGGCACCCATCATACGAATGTACATGTAGGAGATCGTGGCAATGAGGGCGCTTCCGAAGGGAGACGCCGAAACGCTGTTTGCAGCCTCGGGCTGGCTGTACGGATGGTCGTTAAGGAATGGAGCAAGGTGCTTGGCCACGGCAATGGGGCCCATGCCAGGGCCACCGCCACCGTGCGGGATGCAGAAGGTTTTATGCAGGTTCATGTGGCAGACATCTGCACCAATAAGCGCGGGCTGCGTGAGGCCTGCCTGGGCATTTAGGTTGGCGCCATCCATGTAAACCTGCCCGCCTGCCCCATGCACCTGGGCACAAATGGCCTCGATACTGGCCTCGAAGACACCATGGGTGGATGGATAAGTCACCATGAGGGCGCAAAGATTCGAGGCATGCTGCTGAATTTTTGCCTCGAGATCGGCAAGGTCGATGTTGCCTAGAGCGTCGCAGCCCACCACCACAATGGATAGACCCATCATCTGGGCGGTTGCAGGGTTGGTACCATGCGCCGACGAAGGAATGAGGCAGACATTACGGTGGCCTTGACCCTGCGACTGCTGATAACGCCGTATGGCCATGATGCCAGCGTACTCGCCTTGTGCACCGGAGTTCGGCTGAAAACTAACTTCTGCAAAGCCTGTGATTTCAACCAGCCAATCTCGTAGTTCGGTAAGCATGGCCTTGTAGCCCTGCGACTGCTCCTCGGGAACAAAGGGATGCAGGCTCGCAAATTCGGGCCAGCTGACAGGTGCCATTTCAGAGGACGCGTTGAGCTTCATGGTGCAGGAGCCCAAAGGAATCATAGAGTGCACCAAGGAAATGTCTCGGTTCTCAAGTCGCTTCATGTAGCGAACGAATTCGGTCTCGCTACGGTAACGATGGAAGACAGGGTGAGAGAGAACTGTGCCCGTGCGTACGAGTTCAGCCGGCATGGAGCCAGGTAGATTCGAGAGTGCCTGACCTCTAAGGCTTGTTGGCTCCGGACGCTTACCGGTAAAGACCTCGACAAGGTCGGCAAGGTCGTGAAGTCCTGCGGTCTCATCAAGAGACACCCCCAAAGCCCTTATTGCCTTACTCTCACTTGTGAAGGGTCTGAGATTGATCTTCTTTGCCTTTGCGCGACTGAGGATGTCTTGCGTATCGGCAGGGCTCGCAAAAAGCAGGTGCAGGGTATCGAAATAATTATCGTGGGCAAGCTTTAAGCCGGCCTTTGAAATTTCTTGCGCAAGCATGCGAGTCAGGGCATTCACACGCATGGCGATACGACGAAGCCCTTCGGGCCCGTGATAAACCGCATAGAAGCTTGCCATGTTGGCAAGTAAGGCCTGTGCCGTGCAGATATTGCTTGTGGCCTTGTCACGGCGAATATGCTGCTCACGTGTCTGCAACGACATGCGGTAAGCAGGTTTGCCTGCTGCATCAACAGACACACCAATAATACGGCCCGGCGCGGCTCGCACCAAGTCGGCTTTAACAGCAAAAAAAGCTGCATGAGGCCCACCGAAGCCCATGGGCACACCGAAGCGCTGAGCATTGCCAAGGGCCACGTCGGCACCCATGTCACCCGGCGGCTTTGTAAGCATTAAGGCAAGCAGATCGCAGCCAACCGACAGACGAGCGCTCTGATCATGAAGCCTCTCGGCAAGTACCGAACAGTCAGCAAGGCGTCCTTGGGTATTGGGAATTTGAACGTGGGCGCCAAAAACCTGATGAAGATCGAAACCTTGCTGCGCTTCCTCACTAAGCAGGTCGGCCTGCTTTACCTGCACGCCCATCCACTGGGCCCGGCTTTTAATCACGGCAACAACCTGAGGATGAACAGCCTGATCAACCAGGTAGATATTGGCGTTTGCATCTTTACGTAGTCGCAAGAACATACCCATGGCTTCGGCTGCTGCAGTGGCTTCATCGAGTAAGGAGGCATTGGCCATGGGTAGACCCGTCAGGTCGATGACCAGCTGCTGAAAATTCATAAGGGCCTCGAGTCGGCCCTGGGCAACCTCGGCCTGATAAGGCGTATACGCGGTGTACCAGCCCGGGTTCTCGAAAAGGCTGCGCTTGATGGGCTCGGGGGTGATGCAGCCATAGTAGCCCGCGCCAATATAGCTGCGAAACACCTTATTTTTTTCTGCAAGAACTCTAAGGCCCTCACGCGCCTGTTGCTCAGTCGTGGGCGCTGGCAGATTCAAAGGGCGACGAAGCCGAATGGATTCAGGCACTGTTTGGTCAATAAGGGCATCAAGCGATGACAGACCCAGTGCAACAAGCATGACCTGTTGTTCAGCGGTGTCAGGGCCAAGGTGACGCTGATGAAACTCGTCTTCAGCAAGCAGGCCCTCTAGGGAGTCAATGGGTTCATTCAAACGCATGGCTGGGCTCTATTCAGTTTCTCAACAAGGATTGGACTCCGCCTGCGCCTTATAGGCTTCAGCAACTAAAAGAATTACCACAGCGGTGGTAGGCTCTTCGCTTGGCTTGATTCGGTACAGCCAACCTTGCTCGTAAGGCGACTCATTCACCATCTGCGGATTCTGAGAGAGCGCCTCATTGACTGCTGTAACCTCGCCAGCCACCGGGCAGTAAACATCGCTTGCGGCTTTAGTGGACTCCACCACAGCGGCCGTTTCTCCGGGCTGAAACTGTCTGCCAAGGGCTGGAAGTTCCACATAAACAAGCTCGCCAAGCGAGTCTTGCGCAAGGGCTGTAATACCAATGGTAATTTGACCATCGGACTCAACACGCGCCCACTCATGGCTTACGGTGTAACGAAGATCGGAAGGAAAGTTCATACGAGACTCCACGAGAGAAGGACGAGGTTGACTGCAACATGATGCCCCCTCTGTCCTTGGCGCCTGAGACATTAACCTTCGGCGGGCGCGCATTAATGTCTAGAACCTTCCGGTTCAGACATTCTATGGGCGCCTCTCTCCAGAGAGCAATGAGCCTGCAGTCCTTTTGCCTGAGAGTTTACGGGGCGTATTACACCTTCGGCGTCACCAAACGACGGTGATCTCTCCTGCATACTCAATTCGCTAAACAGTAGTGTTCTAATGAAGCCGTGTCTTGTCAAGCGAACGGGTTGTGAGCGGGGGTGCATCCAGGTCTTCGGGCGCATGGTAAGAATGAAACCGCTGTTAAAAATAGTAGGAAGACTATGACCTTAGCGAGACTTCTTCGCAGCTTACTTGTTGTACTAAGCCTAAGTGGCCTGAGCGCCTGCGGCTCCCTTAACCGCTTTGGCGTAATGGATCGGCCCGGCCCTCGCACGCATCAACAAGCAGAGCCCAAGATTATTGAGGTTCGCACCGGTGAACGGCTAAGCCAGAAGGCACTTGCCGAGCGGCTTGCTCGCCACGCGGTTATCTTGCTCGGCGAGCTCCACGATAATCGTCATCATCACCAGGCGCGGGCTGAACTCATTGAGTCGATTAGCCAAGCGCGTCAAGCCTTGGAGCCCCTGAATCTTGTTGTCGAACAACTGCCCGTGGGTGGTTCCGTTTTGCCAGGTGAACAGGTCGCTGAGACACGCTTACTTGAACAGCTAAGGCAGGCGGGTTTCCAAGAAAAGGCCTGGGCCTGGCCCATGCATGAGCCTATTTTTCGCGCGGCGCTTACTCAGGGCATGGCTGTGCACGGAGGCAACCTGGTTCGCGGTCAGTCGATGCAGCTTTTTCGACAAGGCGAGCCCGCGCTTCCTGAAAAACTTCAGGGGCTTCTGGCAAAAGCACCTTTGGCCACGTCTTCACTTCAAACTTTGAATAAGGCGCTTGTCGATGGCCACTGCGGCCAGCTTCCTGAAACCGTGGTTGAACCCATGCGGCTGGTTCAGCGAGCAACCGACCTTGCTTTATTGGTTACTGCCGCTGAACATGCACCCTCGGTTGTGATTGCCGGGAATGGTCATGTTCGAAAAGATTTCGGCATGCCAACTCTTCTTCCTGCCTTACCGACGACATTTACGCTCGTGGCCGTGGGCTTTATTGAAGCAGAGACGGCAGCAGACAAGCCGATGCCCAAAGAACTCCCAGATGCGATTGATCGGTCCGACTGGGCAATGTATGACTACGTATGGGTTACCCCCGCCGCGCAGCGGGAGGACCCTTGCAAGGGCTTTCAGATGCCCAAGCGATAGGAGGCGCTGTGCTTAGAGCTTGATAGGACTTTTTATGGGTCAAGGCTTGGCAATCTCTAGACTTCGTGGCCAGCCAGTGCTGAAAGCCTCCCGAGCACCTCTTCAGCGGCAGCACCTTCGATTTGTATAGTTTTAAAGCGGCTCTTTGCGCCAGCGCTAATGCGTAACTGGCTTGCAGGAAGATTTAGTCGACGCGACAGCCATTCAACCAAAGCCTTGTTGGCCTTGCCTTCGACCGGTTGAGCCTTGAGCCTTATTTTTAAGCGGCCATCATGCCACCCGTCCACCTGTGTATGGCGGGCGCCCGCCTGACAATAAACGCTTAGTTCTGTGGCCACGGTGTAAGTTTGAGGGAAGCCATCGAATGCATATACCTTAACCCTGCAGGCGAGTTGAAAAACCCTTGTCAAGATCGAATCCTGGACAAAAAAGCCCCGGCATAGCTGCAGGGGCTTGAAACGGGACTGGGTCTGCAAGGAGACAGCAATACGGTGTAAACCTGTAATATGCAGTAAACCATATATTCGTGGCCAACGGGTGACAATTTCGTCACAAAGAAGGGCTAAGATTAAGAAAGTTTGATTTAAAGCAAGTTGTCGCCTAGAGCAAAAAATCAAAAAAGGGATTTGGACTATGGCCATCGATCTCAAGCAACTCGAGCGCTACATTGCGGCGCAGTCTCCAGCCTCAAAAATTTACATCGGCGCCGACTCGTGCCGGCTATCGCAGGGAAATGTCTGGTATGCCGATTACACCCTGGTGGTTGTGGTTCATATTGACGGCAAGCACGGCTGCAAACTGTTTGGTGAGACCACCCGCGAGCGCGATTACGACCAGCGCGTTGACCGACCGCAGATGCGACTTATGAATGAGGTTTACAAGGTGGCCGACTTATACTTAAAGCTCGCGCCAGTCCTTGCAGAGCGGCCGGTGGAGGTTCACCTAGATATTTCGCCGGACCCGGAAAATGGTTCAAATTGCGTTGTTCAGCAGGCCATTGGCTACATTCGTGGCGTATGCAACGTAGAGCCACTTGTCAAGCCCCTAGCCTTTGCAGCTAGCTGTGCGGCCGATCGATACAAAGAGCTTGCAAGCCTAGCAGGCCAAGCCGCCCGACTTCGGGCTGCCTGAGGCATCACGAGTAAAAAATTTCGGGCCCTGACGAAGGCCCCGGAAACACTAGCCGCCTCGAAGCAGGTCCCGGTCAGGGCCTGAGATCTCAAATTCTTAAAGCGGCTTTTTTATAGGGCTTAGGACTTCGCGCGACGGCCTGTTGTGGCCTTTGGCGCAGCGACAACGGCGGCCTCACCGGCTTTTGTTGCTGCATCAACGTTGGTCTCAACCATTTCCACCACCTGCTTGGCGGCTTTGTTAATGGCATCGAAAGCGGAATTCGAGGCCGCAAAGGCTGACTTCACCATGGCCACCATACCCTCGGAGCCCGCGGGTGCCGACTTAGACATTTCATTAATGCTTGCCGACATGGCTTTGTTGACCTCCGCCATGCGTGACTCGACCATCTTGGCAAACTCGGCCGCGGCCTCGGCATTGATGTTGTAGACATTGCGGCTGTAGCTGGTTGCTTTGCCAAGGGCGGGCTGCGAAACCGACTGCACCGTAGCGTAAAACTCGGGCCCGTCTTTCACGCTCATGAGCTGGCTTGAGGCCTCGGTGGCGTCAGCCAAATTGGCTCGAGCCGCTTTAAGGTTCAGATCGAGATGCTTTTCCATGCATTCGATGGTCTTGGCAACCATTTCCACCATTGCTGACTGAGTCTCTTTTACAGAGTTCATTAACTGATCGGGCGTCATGTTCGGATTCATCGTTCGTAGGTCCTTTTAAAAATGCAGGCAAGTCACGTGGAATTAACTATGACAATGCTAATGACGCGATGCAACAATTTCAAGCCAAAAGCGAGAAGACTTTCTGAAGCGAATGGCCCCAAAGATAGAAAAAGCTTAAACATGCGACCCCGTGGCATACTGAGTTCATGGCTAGAACAATTCAGTGCATCAAACTCAAGAAAGAAGCCGAGGGACTTGATTTTCCACCGGTTCCTGGAGAGCTCGGCAAGAAGATTTACCTTCAGGTTTCAAAAGAGGCCTGGGCTGACTGGCTTAAACACCAGACAATGCTGGTGAATGAATACCGGCTTAATTTGTCGGACGCGCGGGCGCGGAAATATTTACTACAGCAGCTGGAAGCGCATTTTTTCGGGGACGGCGCAGAGGTAGCCTCCGGTTTCACGCCACCCCCGGGCGCCTAGCTTTCGAAGTGCTTGGCGATTAAGGCGCTTTGTCTTTGAGGCGCTTCTTCTACCGAGCAGCTAGCCCTTGGAAATATCCAGAGCCTCAGGCTCGGTGTGCCGAATGTCTCGGCCACGCACCATGTAAACCACGTGCTCGGCCATATTTTTAGAATGATCGCCAATGCGCTCCATGGCCTTGGCAAAGAAAAGCATGTCAATGGAGCGCGAGATGGTTCTTGCATCTTCAAGCACGTAAGAGATTAGAAGACGAATGTGGTTACGGAAATGCTCGTCCACCACCTTGTCTTCTTTAATGACGTTTGTCAGGGTTGATTCATCCTCGCGGGCAAAGGCATCAAGGGCCTGGTGCAACATGGACGTGATATGCGTGGACATGGCGGTGAAATCAATGCGTGGAAACGGCAGTGGCGAGCCTTCATAAAAATGAAGAGCCATGCGCGCCATTTTTTCCGCCTCATCTCCAGCCCGCTCAAGGTCTCGAATCATTTTTAAACAGACCACCACAAACCGAAGGTCGGACGCGGTGGGCTGACGTTTGGCGATAACCTTATTGCAGATTTCATCAATTTCCATCTCGGAGTCATTCACCTCTTTCTCGAGAGAAAGAACACTGCTGAGTTGGTCTTGATTGGCTGTTGCAAAACCCACAAGGGCCCCTTTAATCATCTCCTCAACCTGCCCGCCCATTCGCAGAATTTTAGTGCGAATTTCTTCGAGCTCTTGATCAAACTGACTGGAGGTGTGACGGTTCATGACGTGGCGTGCCCTTGAAATATAGGAAAGCTGACTACGACGATTTAAAGTCCTAGGTTACAGAAGGAAATTGTCAGAGATATGACAATAAGATTGCAATTTTATTTCAAATAAAGGAAATGGTCCGAAGCCCTTGCTGGGTTGAAACCAACACCTTCGCAGCCTTTTGCCGAGCGAAAACGCCGTGGGCAACGATGCCTGGTATGGCGTTAAGTTGATCTTCCCATTCAAGAGGGTTGTCCATTAAAAACCCACGGACATCAAGAATGCAATGCCCGTTGTCGGTAATCACCCCTTCTCGAATTTTAGGCTGCCCACCCATTGCAGTCAGCGCGCGGGTTACCGGCTGAATGGCCATTTCGATGACTTCAATAGGAAGGGGGAAACGGCCCAGGGTTTGCACCTGCTTTGACTCATCCACAATACAAAGAAAGGCCTTTGAGGCGCTTGCCACAATTTTTTCTCGGGTAAGCGCGGCGCCCCCACCTTTAGTCATGCAACCATTGCCATCGATTTCGTCGGCGCCATCAACGTAAAGATCAAGGGGTTCTTCGATGTCATTGAGACTGAGAACCTTGATGCCGTGATCGCGAAGACGATGCTCGCTGCGCAGGGAACTTGAAACGGCCGCGCGAATGGGAAGTTTGGACTCACCGAGTGCATCGATAAAACAATCGACCGTGGAACCCGTTCCCACACCCAAAAACATGTTGGGAGAGAGTTCTTGAACAGCGGCCTTCGCAACAGCCTGTTTAAGTTCATCTGAGCTAAGTGCCATGGGAAAGGACTATACAATCAAACCATGTGTTCGTCGTTAACAAAGAAGGGTAAGCCGGCCGTGAAAGTGAACTACGATTGTGGCCAGTGCCCAGGCTATTGCTGCA
>JAYNLI010000017.1:0-25192 GCA_038111655.1 Bordetella sp. | reverse complement strand
TCCCACTCAATGGTGGCAGGGGGCTTTCCCGAAATATCGTAGACCACGCGATTGATGCCGCGTATCTCGTTGATGATGCGGTTTGAGGCAGTGGCCAAAAGGCTATGAGGAAGTTCAGCCCAGTGGGCCGTCATGAAATCAGACGTTACGACCGCTCGCAAAGCAACCACGTAGTCGTAAGTACGGCCGTCGCCCATGACACCCACGGATTTCAGAGGAAGGAAGACGGCAAATGCCTGACTCGTAAGGTCGTACCAGGTCTTTCCAATGTCGTCTGGCATGCAAAGACCTTGCTGAACGTCTTTTTCTGTTGCTTGGGTGGTACGAAGGGTGTCGATGAAAATAGCGTCCGCCTGCTGCAGCAAGGGAACGTAAAGGGGGTCTATAGCGCCCAAAATACGCACCCCGAGACCTGGTCCGGGAAAGGGGTGGCGATAGACCATCTCGCGTGGAAGGCCAAGCGCAACCCCAAGCTCCCGAACTTCATCTTTAAAAAGATCACGAAGTGGCTCAAGCAGCTTCAAGCCAAGCTTTTCGGGCAGCCCACCCACGTTGTGATGGCTCTTGATGGTCACGGCCTTCTTGGATTTTGCCCCACCACTTTCGATGACATCGGGGTAGATGGTGCCTTGACCAAGAAAGGAAATGGATACGCCCTGTGTCTTCAAGACCTCGGCCTGCTCTAAAAACACATCTACAAACAGACCACCGATGATTTTGCGCTTGGCCTCGGGGTCGTACACGCCTTCAAGGGCCGCGTAAAACCGCTGCCTGGCATCAACACGAATGACTTTGGCGTGAAGTCGTCCTTCGAACATGGCCATGACCTGGTCGCCTTCATTAAGACGTAGTAACCCGTGATCGACAAACACACAGACCAGTTGATCGCCAATGGCTTTATGAATAAGGGCTGCAGAAACAGACGAGTCAACACCTCCGGAGAGCCCAAGTACGACGCCATGGCCGCCAACCTGAGCCTGAATGGTTGCCACTGCCTCGTTGATGTGATCTTTCATGATCCAGTCGGGCCGGGCTCCACATATATCTGTGGCAAAGCGCTTTAATATGGCGCGCCCCTGAATGGTGTGCGTGACCTCGGGGTGGAACTGTAGGCCATAAAAGCCCCGGTCATCGTCGGCCATGCCTGCAATGGGACAGCTTGCTGTGGAGGCCATAAGGCGGAAGCCCGGCGGCAGTTCGCTGACGCCATCGCCATGACTCATCCAAACCTTCAACATGCCATGACCCTCGGCTGTATTGAAGTCATCAATGTCATTGAGCAGGCGAGTGTGACCTCGCGCCCGAACCTCAGCGAAGCCAAACTCACGATGATCGCCCGCTTGAACCTGACCACCCAGTTGAAGCGCCATGGTCTGCATGCCGTAACAGATACCAAGAACGGGAAGCCCACATTGAAAAACAAGTTCGGGGGCCTTGTCTGTCTGGTCATCGCAGGCGCTGGCGTGACTGCCCGAAAGAACGATACCCTTGACTGAATTCTTATGAAGGTAGTCGCCTAGCCAATGATCACTGACGTCGCAGGGATGGACTTCGCAGTAAACGTGAAGTTCTCGAAGTCGACGCGCAATAAGCTGGGTGAGCTGTGAGCCGAAATCGAGAATAAGAATTTGGTCGTGATTCAACCTTAGTCTGCCCGGTAGTTGGGCGCTTCCTTCGTAATTTGCACGTCATGGACGTGAGACTCGCGGATGCCAGCATTTGTAATTTCAACGAACTCGGCCTTGGAATGCCATTCGTCAATCGACCGACAACCGCAGTAACCCATGCTCGCACGAATGCCACCGGCCAGTTGGTAAATAATTTGTCGGGCACTGCCTTTGTAAGGAACCCGACCTTCAATACCCTCGGGTACGAGCTTATCGACGTTTGGATTGTCGGAGTCTTGAAAGTATCGATCGGCGGAGCCCGCCTGCATCGCGCCCAGCGACCCCATCCCGCGGTAGGCCTTGTAAGAGCGCCCCTGAAAAAGTACCACCTCGCCTGGGGCCTCCTCCGTCCCAGCAAGCATACCCCCCATCATGACGGAGCTTGCACCGGCAGCAAGTGCCTTTGCAACATCGCCCGAAAACCTAACGCCGCCATCTGCAATAAGGGGAATGCGGCTGCCTTCAAGCGCCTTGGCAACGTTGGCAATGGCCGTGATTTGAGGAACACCCACGCCCGCCACCACACGGGTCGTGCAGATGCTGCCGGGACCAATGCCCACCTTGACAGCATCTACGCCATGATCAGCCAGTGCCTTGGCGGCATCCCCTGTGGCGATGTTTCCACCAATAACATCCACATTAGGAAATCTTGTTTTCACCCATTGAACACGGTTTAGGACGCCTTGCGAGTGGCCATGGGCGGTGTCAACGACAATTACGTCAACGCCGGCTTCCACAAGCTGCTCGACGCGCTCTTCGGTGCCATCGCCCACACCAACGGCGGCAGCAACGCAAAGCTTACCTTGATCATCGCGAGCGGCTTGAGGATACTCGATGCCCTTCAGGATATCTCTAACGGTAATGAGTCCCTTAAGCTCGAACTGATTGTTTACAACCAAGACGCGTTCGAGCCTGTGGGTGTGCATTAGCGTCTTGGCTTCATCGAGGGAAGCCTTCTCGTCCACAGTAACGAGCCGTTCACGAGGGGTCATGATGGATCGCACGGGCTCATCTAGCCGGGTCTCGAACCGAAGGTCTCGGTTGGTCACAATGCCAACCACCTTGTTATTTTCAACCACGGGAAGCCCAGAAATTCGTCGCTTTTTTGTGAGCTTTAAGACCTCTCGAATTCGCATGGTAGGCGGAATGGTGATGGGATCTTTCACGACTCCCGCCTCAAAGCGCTTCACCTTCAATACCTCGGCGGCTTGGGCCTCGGGTGATAAATTTTTATGAATGACACCAATGCCGCCTTCTTCCGCAAGAGTTATGGCTAGGCGCGACTCTGTCACCGTGTCCATGGCAGCAGAAATAAGTGGCAGGTTAAGCCTGAGGCTGCGTGTAAATTGGGTCTGTAAGCTGGTTTCTTTGGGCAACACCGACGAATAAGCAGGTACAAGCAGGACATCGTCGAAGGTAAGCGCTTTTTGCGATCGTTCCATGTTCGGATTCTACCGGTTGCGGGTCCAGCGGTCGAACTGGCCCTTGCTTGCCTTTTCCAAGCGACTTGCCTGAACGCGTTGGCGACGAGCTTGCTTGGGATCAGCCAGAAGGGGGCCAAGAAGTTCAAGCCTATCGTCGTCATTGAGGGGGGTGTCGGCAGGCACAACTTTTCCAAACAAGCCAAAGCCCACAGCCTCTCCAAAAGCTTTCGCTATAAGCAAGAGGTCGTTGTTGGTCTGTAAGTTAAGCCACGACCTCAGTTGCTGAATGGTCATGGCTGTTGGAAGTGCAAGGCGGTGTTTTGTTGCCTGGTTGATCTCGGAGGTGGTGTTGGGTATGACCAGTTCAATGGTGATGCCCTGGCTTTGACTGCTTCGCGTCATGGCAGGCCGCTAGGCTTTAGGGGATTGTTGCTGTCGCTCGGCCTGTGTTACGAAGGCATCAACAAAGCTTGCAGCAATTTGATCGAACACTGGGCGAACCACCCGCTCAAGCAGTCCACTGGCAAAGTGATATTCCAAATAGAACTCAATCCGGCAAGCTTGGTCGGTAATGGCGAGAAACTGCCACTCGCCTTGCAAGGACTTGAAGGGGCCTTCGTGCAGTTGCATAGCAATACGCTGACCTGGTTTGTGCTGGTTGCGCGTGGTGAAGGACTGTCGAATACCCTTAAACTGGATATCAACCCGAGCAAGCAGGCTGCCATCGGCTTGTGGGATCATCTGGGAGCCTGTGCACCACGGTAGAAACTCCGGGTATTCAGGAACATTCGAGACCAGGTTAAACATATCGTTGGCCGAATACGGGACCAACACTGACTTTTTTACCACGGACATTTCAGGATTGTATGTCGATCATTGATAACAAGAAGGCCTTTCACGATTACTTCATTGAGGAGAGGTCTGAGGCTGGGCTGGTCTTGCAGGGCTGGGAGGCGAAGGCAATACGCGCGGGCCGAGCTCAGCTAAAAGAAGCTTATGTGGTCATTCGCGGCGCGGAACTCTTTCTGATTGGCGCGCATATTTCCCCACTAAGCTCAACCTCCACCCATGTCACTGCAGATCCTGTGCGCACTCGAAAGTTATTGCTTCACGCGGCAGAAATTGGCAAGCTCATCGGAAAGGTTGAGCGCGCAGGTTATGCCCTTGTGCCGCTGAATTTGCATTACAGTCGAGGTCGAATAAAGCTCGACATAGGTTTGGCCAAGGGTAAAAAGCAGCACGACAAGCGAGCGACCGAAAAGGAGAAAGAGTGGAATCGGGAGAAGCAGCGCATCATGCGAGAGGTCGTCCGCACATCTTAATTTCGGTTCAGGCTCAGCGTCTCTACGTTTTCGATCCTGAGCCGAAGAGGGTGGAGTGGGACCCGTTACCTCAAAGGTCTCCCTGTGGGGAGTTCATGGTGTCGACCTCCCGCAATGGAACAGGGCAAGAGCAGGGAAGTTTCAAGACTCCTCTTGGAAGGCACCTTATTCGCGCCAAGATTGGGAGGGGGGCCGCGCTTAACACGGTCTTTGTGGGTCGAAGACCAACGGGCGAAATTTGGACACCCGACCTTGCTGCGAGCAGCCCCCGCCGCGATTGGATACTGACAAGAATTCTCTGGCTTTCGGGTCTAGAGCCAGGCCGTAATCGGCTTGGGCGTGTCGACACTATGCGACGGTACGTTTACATTCATGGGAGCCCTCCCAATGTGAGGATGGGCGAACCTGGCTCAATTGGCTGCATTCGCATGCGCAACCAAGACATCATTGACCTGTTCGACTTAGTTCCTTATGGAACTACCGTCAACATTCAGGAATAAGAGCCGTTACTTAATGTCGGCTTTCGATCGCAACAACTGCTGGAAGTTGCTAAGCTTTTGGCGTTGCAAACCCTCAACAATCTGACCACGAACCTCGGCAAGAGGCGGAGGAGCAGTTTCGCGCTTATCGTCAAGCCGAATCACATGCCAACCGAACTGCGTCTGAACAGGCTCTGCCATGAGCCCGCCTTTTTTAAGCGATGCCATGGCTTTCGAGAAGGGTTCCACAAAGGTATCGGCAGAGGCCCAGTCAAGGTCGCCGCCATTAGTTGCTGACCCAGGGTCCTTCGAGAGTTGCTTGGCCAGTTTATCGAAGGATTCGCCCTTTTTTAGACGTGCAATCACCGAGCGTGCCTGGTCTTGTGACTCGACTAGAATGTGACGCGCGCGGTATTCGGTGGACTGACCAGCAGTAATACGCTTGTACTCTTGGGCAATCTCATCGTCGCTGATGGGGTTGCGGGCGAGTTCGTCTTGAACCAGGGATTGAATAAGAATTTGGGTTCGTGCGGTGTCAATTTGAAAACGAGTCTCTGCCTTGGCAGGAAGACCCCTGCGCTCAGCCTCTTGCAATAGTACCTCTCGATCCACAAGCTCCTGCCTAACAAGTGGGGCCAATTCCGGACTGGCCTGTTGACCCTGTCGCTCAAGTTCTTTAATGAATAGATCAGCCCGCTCTTTGGGAATGGCTCTTCCATTAACAACTGCAATGTTTTGGGCCTGTAAGGCGGATAGGCATGTACCTGACAAGAGAATGGCGGAGAGGCATTTGCCAATACGTTTAAAAGTCATTTCAACTCCGAGGGGCTGCGCGCATCGATAGATAGCGCGTGAATTCTTGAGGGTAATAAATATGAAAGCGCATCATACACAAGCTGATGTCGGCGGACACGACTTAGGCCTTCGAAATTTGGGCTGACTAGCATGAGGTCAAAGTGACCTCCACCTGATGCAGCGCCTGCATGCCCCTTATGCGCCTCGGAGTCGTCGTGAAGCTGAAAAGCCTCCACTATGAGCTTTGCCTTTAAACACGCCTCAATCTCTTCAATAAGTGTCATATTAACGCCCAGTAACTAAGATTCTGCCGATTCGTCGGGCTCAGACTTCATGAAACGCCCCATGTAAAGCGCTTGGACAACGACAAAAGCCAGGGTGAGTCCAAGGGTTCCGAAGACCTTGAAGTCCACCCAGATGTCTGTTGAAAATACTGAGGCAACCCAGGCATTAAGGGCAGCCATGGCAATGAAAAATAGAGCCCAGGCCATGTTAAGACGCCGCCAGGCACGGGTAGGCAGCTCGATGCGTCCGGCCATGAGCTTTTCAATGAGATAAATACCCTTGAGAAGATGCGGCACGACAAGCACAAGCCCGAAGAGTAGATACAAAAGGCTGGGCTTTGCTTTAATAAATCGTTCGTCTTGAAGAAATAAAGTGGCGCCTCCGAAGACCACAATTAAACCAAGACTAATCCACTGCATCTTGTCGATGGGTAAGCCTCGCCAGCGCATAAGTCCAATCATGAGCAGGCTAAGAATAATCGCACCCGCGGTTGCCGCGTAGATGTCGACGGCCTTATAGAGAACGAAGAAGGCAACAAGGGGAAGCCAGTCGGCGAACAACTTCATTTTGATTGGAAGTCAACTGAAGCCGAGTTGACACAGTAGCGCAGACCCGTGGGAGCAGGCCCATCGTTGAAGACATGACCAAGATGCGCGTTACATTGGCCGCAGACAATCTCAGTACGACTCATGCCGTGACTGTGATCGGCAACCTCTTTAATGACATCGTTTGAAATGGCTTGAGAATAACTGGGCCATCCACAGCCCGCATCGAACTTATGATCGGAATGAAACAGAGGCGTTCCGCAGCAGATGCAGCTGTACTGGCCTTGATCCCAATGGTTCCAGTAGGCTCCTGTAAAAGAGGGCTCGGTATGTTTGAGCCTAGTAACAGCGTACTGCATGTCTGATAGCGATTTCCGGTAGACCTCGTCGGGCTGCTCAAGAGGGGCCGCGGGGACTGTTTCGGTAGAACTGGGTTTCATGGTTAGGCAGAAGGTGTGGAGCGACAAAATGTATTTTAAGCCTAGCTGGAGCAGCTTAAGGCTAGCCCCTTGGCCCAGTCGGGCGCACTCTGAAACCAAGGGTCTTCGCTCAGGCTGTCATCAAACGGGTTTTCTATCATGGACATGGCTTTATGAAGGGGTTCCACATTGCCTTCGTCTTCTAGCGCCCGAATAACCTCCTCAAGGACCCAGTTGCGAAGGATAAAGCCAGGGTTGGCCCGAAGACGTCGTGCCGACCACTGCGCAATGTGGGCGGATTCCGAGCCTGGGGTTCGCTTAGCTTCAAGGCCTTCAACTTCCTTGAGCTGGGCCTCAAGGGCTGTAACGAAATCTTTGGATGCGTCAGTTGCTGGTAGAAGCTGGAGAAGTGCACGCCAGCGTTCATCGAAGACTAATGCAGCATTGAACGGCTGGCAATGGCCAAGGCTTCGAAAGAAGTGTGTGAAGTCAACCGACTCTTTGTGCATAAAAAGAAAGCATTGGTCGATGGTGGCAAGGAGCTCTGCTCGTTCGCAATGTTCAAGCCCAAGTTTTTCTCGCATGCGGCTTTCAAATCGATTGTAAAAGGCAGTCTCGTAGACTGACTGCGCCTCTTCAAAAAGGCTTCGAGCGGACTGGCTCTTGAGGTCAATATCGTGAAGCCCTGCAAGGCCACTGATAAGACGTTGGATATTCCAAAAGCCAACAGAGGGCTGGACTGCATAGCGATAACGCCCCTCGTGATCACTGTGATTGCAGATGTGATTTGGATCGAAGGACTCCATGAAGCTGAAGGGCCCGTAGTCAATGGTGAGGCCGAGCGCAGAGAAATTGTCGGTGTTCATGACGCCGTGCATAAACCCTACACTCATCCAGTCCGCCATAAGGCAGGCCGTTTTGCGAGTAATGAGGGTTAAAAAATCATTCACCTGATTGAAGTCTGATATCTGACCCAATGACGCAAAGTCAGAATCCGATTCAGCCAAAGATACCAGCATGGCAGCCACCTGCCGCTGAGCCAAGGCCTTTGATTCCGAATCCGTCTGTGAGCGCCGCTTTGCCCGGTGGGCAAAGTATTCGAAATGACCCAATCTTAGAAAGTTCGGAGCCAGTCGACAAACCACAGCAGCTGGTTCAAGACGCTCACGAACAACAGGCGTCTGCGAGACCACGAGGGACAGGGCTCGTGTGGTTGCAATTCCAAGGCCATGCATGGCCTCGGAGCACAGAAACTCGCGTACCGAGGAGCGCAGCACTGCGCGTCCATCGGCGTGACGGGCGAAAGGCGTGGGACCAGCCCCTTTAAGCTGAAGTTCCCAACCGTTAAGGGCGCCCAGATTCAATGCTCGACCGTCGCCAAGCCGTGGGACGAAGACACCAAACTGATGCCCTGCGTAGACGGTGGCGTAGGGACTTAGCTCGTTAATCGCAAAGCTTCCCGATAGCCATCCCGCCCAGCCCGGGCAATTTTTTAGGCTCGAGGCCGACTCGCCAATGCGTGCGGCGGCACCTTCGGAGACCGCAACCAAGACAGGCTCACTTAAGGGGGTTGGATCGCACGGATAAACAAGCGGTTCGGCTGCCCAGGGCTGTGCGATGCCCGAGACGCCGACAGAGACTGGTGGCCCCTTGTGCTCCGAACGCTTGGAACGAAGCGAGCCAATAGAACTGAGGCTTTGTCGCTTGGCTGTTCCAGGCGCGGGGTAGGCAGAAAGTGGGGGGAGGTCGAAGCCGTTCATGTGAAGCAGTGTAAGACTTGGTATGGTTCTGCCCATGGATTCCCCTTCGTTCCCACCGGAAAGCCCAAGCCATACGCCTTTTATGGCGCACCTTGATCCTCATCATGCATCTTCTTTAAACGGCCAGTCCAGGCTGGAACTGACGCTTCAGCCCTGGCAGCGCAATGGCCTAGGTGTTGCCCACGGCGGGGTCATCATGACCTTGTTGGATGCTGCCATGGCTATGGCGGCCAAATCGGCCGATCCCGCTGGGGCCTGGGTTGTCACCATTGAAATGAAAACCAGTTTTCTAAGGCCGGGTCGGGACGAACTGATTGCCCTCGGATTTTGTGAACACCGCTCAACCAGCATGGCCTTCTGCCGCGGGGAAATTCAAGATCCGTCGGGAAGACTCATTGCCACTGCCATGGGTACCTTTCGACGCATGACAGCTCTAGCGGGTCGTAGAGCCCCTACGCAAACCGCCGATGACCCATAACCTCTTGGAGTTCTTGGGTTTGATTCAAAGCTTGGGCCGATTGGGAACCTGCGGTTCGCGTGGCACGGCGTAGGGCAAGGTCTGGAGTTCAAGCACTACTTGTTCTTGTGAGGCAGCGATAGGACCAGTCACCGTGGACTGGCCTCGAAAGGGCTCGAGTTTCAGACTGACCAGATAGAACGCGCGAGTGGTATCAAGCGCAGAGCTTACTGAGACGACTTCACCGATTGGCTCCATGCTCTCAGGGCTTGCGGAGGCAAGGAAGACATCTTCTCCGGGAAACAGACCGCAAGGCCCCTGAAACAAAAACATACGTTGATTAAGTTTGCCAAGGTAGTGACTTCGCGCAACCACCTCTTGGCCCGGGTAGCAGCCTTTGGTAAAGCTGACGCCTCCCAGCAAATCAAGGTTGACCGTTTGGGGAACAAACCGTTCGCTCAGTTCGGCCTGGAACCAAGGTAGGCCTTGCCGAACCTCATGGGCCTGCCAGACCGCCGGTGCCAGGGTTTTGAAATCCGGGGGTGCTTGGTTAATGGGCAGAACGGCTTCCGAGGCCTCTTTTGATCCCTCCGCTCCAATTAGCCATAGCCGCTGCCTGCCGGCTGTATTCGCTTGCACGGGCAGGTTCGCCGGGACTAGGGTAAGGCCCTGGTGGGCAAAAGGCGAGACGTCAAGGGGATCGTCGAACTCACCGCCCCATACCGCACGATCTGTTTCGCGAATCTTCACCTTGGCACGCAGCACGAACATGGAAAGCCGCTTAACTAATAAGGGCGCAAGTGCAGCTGGGAGGAGCAAATGGAAATGATCGGGCCGCTCTAACCAAATCAAGAAACTGGCGTACAAGCGACCTTTGGCATTGCAGTAGCCCGACAGCTGAGCTTGAGTCAGCGTGGCTGCTTCTTGCTTGTCTGTAACGGAAGAAAGCGCCTTTAGGTCGTTGCAAAGCTGGGCTTGAAGAAAGGCCGACGCATCGGGGCCCTCCGCAGAAATAACTCGGTAGTCGAGACGATGATCGGGGACAAGGTTGACCATAGGCTGGATAATAGGCCAAAGGTTTACAACCGCACGTAAACAAAACCTACTTCATTAGCGGAAATAGAGGCTTTGCGACGATTCCTTCTTGCACTTGTTGTTCTATTTTTCTTGGGTCTGGCGTCCATGGCGGCTGGGCTGATCTGGCTAACGCAACCTGTTGTACCTGCTCCTCAGGCTGCAAAGCCGGGGGCAGGTCAGCCGCCGGTTTCGGTTGAAGTTGCGATCGTGCCTGGTTCGTCCGCACGTGTCATTGGTCGGGTTTTAAAAGACAACGGCGTTGATGTAAGGCCTGAAAGCTTTGCCCGTACCGCTAGGCTTCTTGGCCTGCACGATCAGCTTCAGGCTGGGGTCTACGGTTTTCCACAGGGCTCTTCAATCTGGCAGGTTCTTACCATCTTGAGTCGCGGGCAGGAGCTTCAGGAGTCGGTGACGTTTCTGGAGGGCTGGACCTTTTCTCAGATTCTTACCGCGCTGCATAATCACCCGAATGTTAAAAAGACGCTAACGGGTGATCCTCAGGCTGTATCAGCAGCCCTGGCCAAAGAAATGGGCCTTCCTTTCAAAATAGCAGAGGGCTGGATCTTTCCTGACACCTATCTTTTTCGTCGCGGTCAGACGGACTACGATCTTTTGTCTCGAGCCATTCGTCTTCAGAAAAAGATGCTTGATGAAGCCTGGAATCGACGGTCTGCCCGCAATCTTCTGCAGTCCCCTGAACAGGCTCTCATTTTGGCCTCCATGATTGAAAAGGAAACCCAGGCTCCCGAAGACCGCGCGCGAGTTTCGGCGGTGTTACAGAATCGTCTGCGAATTGGTATGCGGCTGCAGTCCGATCCAACCACCATTTACGGGCTTGGTGCGGCTTTTGATGGCAATCTTCGTCGTAGAGACTTAAGTCATCCTTCACCCTACAACACCTACAGACACAAGGGGCTACCGCCCGCACCTATTGCAAGCCCTGGTCGCCAGGCTCTTTTGGCGGCGCTGCAGCCGGCAGAGACCTCTGCAATTTATTTTGTGGCCAAAGGCAATGGCCGCTCTTATTTCAGCCATGACCTCAAGCAACATAACTGGGCGGTGAATTATTTCCAGAGGGGAATTGGTCAACCGCCGCCTGCAGAGAGAAGCCTGTGAGTCTTTTTGGGTCCAGTTCATCGCCCAGTGTTAACCAGTCGGCGGAGCCAGGCGCAGTGGGCCCGAAGTTTTTGGTGCTCGAAGGGATTGACGGCGCAGGTAAGTCAACCCACCTGCAGTTTCTTGCGACAAAACTCCGCGAAGCCGGTCAGTCGGTTTTAATTACAAGGGAGCCTGGCGGCAGCCCTTTGGCTGAGACGCTTCGTGAAATTGTGCTGCATTCCGCCATGGATGGTTTAACCGAACTTCTAATGATTTTTGCGGCGCGTCGGGATCATCTCCGACAGACCATTTGGCCTGCCTTGGAGCGCGGCCAGTGGGTCATCTCGGACCGGTTTACCGATTCCACCCGCGCCTACCAGGGCACGGCACGTGGTTTGCCCTCTAGTCTTATCGAGGCCATGGCCCAAGCCGTAGAGGCCGAGGGCAGGGGGCCTGACCATGTCTTTTACTTTGACCTTCCGGCCGACGTTGCGGCCCAGCGTCGCCGAGATCGCTCTGCGGGTGCCTTACTTAGTGAGGAAGGGGATCGGTTTGATACCGAGACCATCGCTTTTTTCGAGCGCGTCCGTCTGGGCTATCGGCTTGCCTCTGAGAATCGTGAGGACAGGCATACCTGGATTGATGCGCAGCGCTCGGTGGAGGCCATTCAGCAGGATCTTGCTCAGATTTTGCAGGCTTGGATAGCCTCGAATGTTGGGCTCATACGCTCCACGGGGCCATGAGTCGGGCAGGAGGTCAGCAGCAGGTCAGTGAACCCAGCGTGGGCGGCTCCTGCCTGGTATGGAGGCCCTGGTTTAACGACTGGTGGGCGCAATCGGAGTCTTTTATTAAGGCGGAAGCACAGTCAGGCCTTCTTATAGGACCCGCTCGAATGGATCTTGGTGCGTTTGCCATTGCTTTGGCGGCTGCACGCCTATGCGATGCGCCTGGGGATGACGGCAGGGCCTGCGGACAATGCCCAAGCTGTCGCTGGGTTGCACAAGGTCAGCACCCAGACTGCCGATGGGTTCGATCAACCCTAGAGCAGGGCAGCGATTCAGAGGCGGCCGCGGAAGGATCAGAGGGTGCCACCGAGGAGGCCGCATCGGGTGCAGACCAATCCTCTGAGACGGGCGAGGGAGATTCGACTGGAAAAGAGAAAAAACAGAGTGCCCAGATCTTGATCGACCAGATTCGTCAGCTTCAAGATTTTGCTGGGGTGAGCTCCCATCGTGGCGGCACACGCTGGGCTGTGATTGGCTCAATTCACCGCCTTAACGTATATTCCGCGAATGCCTTGTTAAAAGGTCTTGAGGAGCCCGAGGTAGGCATGCGTTACTTACTTTACGCAGAAAGGCTTCGCGGAGTTCCCGCAACCATCCTCTCTCGTTGCCGTCGTCTGGCCCTTCAGACGGACGCTCAGAGCCTTCAAGACCAAGCGCTTCTGGCGAACGAGGCTGGTACCTGGCTACTGCCTTTTCTTACAGCCCGACCAGTTAGGGTTCAGCCCACGGGCTGGGCGGCCAAGGTTGGCAAGATAACCTCCATTGGCGATGCAGTCGAGCTTCTCATTCGCTGGCTTACCGACGTGGAGCGAGTCCGCCATGGCCTTAAGGCCCGGCATTTTCCTCATGAGACGGAGGCACTTAGGGCCTGGGTTCAGGCCACATCTGCCCAAAGCGCATTGGCCCCTTATATCGACCGCTACGCACGGCTGATGGATAAGCTTACGGTTTATGCTCGCGGTAGTCAGTATCCGGTCAATGCACAGCTATACCTTGAGTCGGTCTTTGAAGACCTTCGTGAGCTCATGTTCCCTGGAACAATGAGGCGATGACCCATCAAGGATCTTTCAATGCCGCCTGAGTTTGCTGATTCCCATTGTCATTTGAACTACGAGGGGCTCTCCCATCGAACCGACGAGGTCCTGCAGGCCATGGCCTCTGCGGGTGTGACCCGTGCTTTAAATATTTGTACAACGCTTGAGGAGGCCGACCAGGTTCGCGACCAGACCTTGGGGCGGGCGCGGCTTTGGTGTTCGGTGGGTGTTCACCCCGACTACGATGACGTGGCAAGCGAGCCCACCGTGGACGAACTGGTTCGCAGGGCCGATCATGAGAAGGTTGTGGCGATCGGTGAAACGGGACTCGATTACTACCGGCTTCAGGGAAATTTGGACTGGCAGCGCGAACGGTTTCGTGTACACATTCGCGCTGCTCGAGCAGTGAATAAGCCTTTAATTATTCATACACGAGAGGCTGCCGAGGACACTTTGGCCATTCTTAGAGAAGAGAAAGCACATGAAATAGCGGGCGTAATGCACTGTTTTACTGAGAGTCTTGCTGTTGCCAAAGCCTCGATTGACCTTGGCTTCTTCATTTCACTCTCGGGTATCGTCACCTTTAAGAACGCCCACCAAGTGCATGAGGTGGCCCGTGAGGTTCCCCTTGAGAATCTGCTTATTGAGACAGACTCTCCCTTTCTTGCGCCCGTGCCTTTTCGCGGTAAGACTAATGAACCCGCCTACGTGGTTCATGTGGCCGAACGCATTGCCGAGCTTAAAGGCATTAATGTCGAAGAAGTCGCGAAGGTAACGACGCAGAATTTTTGTCGGTTTATCCGGCGCTCTGTCGACGCGTAGTGCTGGCTGATGATTGAAGAAACTTTTGTTCTCGACCTGATCTGATCACGGGTTTGGGCGGCGCGAGAAACTAATGTTACTCATTTTCTGCCCATAATGTATATTATGTTAACTAATGCAAAAATATAGAAGGGGCTTTTGAGGCCCCCTCACCAGAGACATCCGAGTGTATCAAACCGTCTGGAGACCTCGCCAGAACGCTTGAGGCCCACGATTCGTGCAAGTTAAAGCCGCTCGAAGATCACTGCAATGCCCTGGCCACCGCCAATGCACATGGTGGCAAGCCCGTAGCGACCGCCAATGCGATGTAGTTCATGAATACATTTCGTGGCAATTACCGCGCCGGTGGCGCCTACGGGGTGTCCAAGCGCTATGGCTCCGCCATTGACGTTCACCTTGGCTGGGTCAAACCCAAGCACCTTGGTTACAGTGAGGGCTTGGGCAGCAAAGGCCTCGTTCGATTCAATAACATCGATCTGGTCGAGCTTTAATCCGGCGCGCTGAAGTGCAATTTGCGTGGATGGAATGGGCCCCTCACCCATTACGTCGTTCGGGACCCCAGCTACGGCGTAGCTTACAACCCGAGCCAAGGGCTTGGCCTTTGTTTTTGCTGCCGCCGCGGCTTCTCCGAGTACGAGAAAGGAGCCTGCGTCGTTAATGCCTGAGGCATTGCCCGCAGTGACCGAGCCATCTTTCTTGAAGGCGGGCTTCATGGCGGCAAGTTTTTCAAGGCTGGTGGCGCGTGGATGTTCGTCGGTATCGAAGACAACATCCCCTTTTTTGGAGCTGATGGTGATCGGCACGATCTGATCTTTAAAGCGCCCCTCGGCAATTGCCTTTGCAGCGCGGTTCTGTGATTCCAACGCGAAGGCATCCTGGTCCTCGCGCGAAAGGCTGTGCTTGGTGGCAAGGTTCTCGGCGGTAATGCCCATGTGTCCAACGCCGAAGGGATCGGTAAGGGCCGCCACCATCATGTCGATGACTTTCGTGTCACCCATGCGCGCACCACTTCGCATTGCGGGACTCAGGTAGCCACCACGACTCATAACCTCGACGCCTCCTCCAATACCAAAGTCGGAGTCACCAAGCAGAATGTTCTGACTTGTCGAGACAACAGCTTGCAGGGCAGAGCCACAAAGCCGATTAATGGTGAGAGCCACCGATGACATAGGCAGCCCTGCCTGAATGCTTGCAACGCGGGCGACATAGGCCGAGCGGGATTCGGTGGGAATGCAGTTGCCGACCACCGCATACTGAATTTGTTCGGCGTCCACGGCGGAGCGAGCAATGGCCTCTTTCATGACCATGCCACCGAGCTCACTGGGCTCAAGGCTTGATAAGCTGCCTCCGAAACCGCCGATGGCTGAACGCACAGCGCTTAGGACTAGGACTTCCCTCATAGTACTCTCCTCTGCTTAGGTTTGAATAAGTTTCTCACTTTTTGACGGACTCGCCGTCTGAGATTCCACCCAGATGGCTTCAAGGTCGTACTTGTCACTGTCGACAATGTCCGCCTCAGCCCAGTCACCCAGTCGCACGGGCATGGCGTGTCGTGAATTCGGATTCGGCCAAATTCTTACAATGCCGTCGATGTCGGGTGCATCGCCAGGTCCTCGTGCTATCAAGCAGCCCTCCTCGTCATCCATTGCGTCGATAAGCAAACGAATCCGGCGTCCGACCCAGTGCTTGAGACGTGCTTCGGAAATGGGAGCTTGGTGAGCCATCACTCGTTCTTGCCGTTCAAGCCTGAGCGCCTCAGGAACAGGGTTGGGGAGTTGATTCGCGGTTGCGCCGTCAACGGGGCTGTAGGCGAAACACCCGAGCCTGTCGATCTGAGCCTCGGTAAGAAAATCGAGTAATGCCCGAAACTCTTCCTCAGTCTCGCCAGGGAAGCCCGCAATAAAGGTGCTCCGCAGGGTGAGATCGGGGCAAATCTTCCGCCAGTCTTGAATACGGTTAAGCACCTTCTCGGCAGCAGCAGGCCGTTTCATTCGTTTCAAAACATCCGGGTGACCATGTTGAAACGGAATATCTAAATAGGGAAGAAGCTTTCCTTCGGCCATCAAGCCCAGAACCTCATCCACATGAGGATATGGGTAGACATAGTGCAGCCGCACCCAGACTCCAAGCTCACCAAGTTCTTTGGCAAGCTCATAGAAATGGGTCTTGACCGGCCGCCCATTCACAAAGTCTGTTCGGTGCCGAAGATCAACCCCGTAAGCGCTCGTATCCTGCGAGACGACCAGCAGCTCTTTGACACCGGCCTTCACCAAGGCCTCGGCCTCGCGCATGACCTCTCCGATGGGCCTTGAAACTAAGTCACCTCGCATGCTCGGAATGATGCAGAAGCTGCAACGATGGTTGCAGCCCTCGGATATTTTTAGATAAGCATAGTGGCTGGGTGTAAGGCGAATGCCCTGCTCAGGGACAAGGTCGGTAAAAGGGTTGTGTGGCTTAGGAAGATGGGTATGAATGGCCTGCATGACCTCCGCCGTGGCATGCGGGCCGGTCACGGCCAGAATCTTAGGGTGTGTCTTTTGCACCAGGTCTCGTTTGCCAAGACAGCCGGTCACAATGACATTGCCATTTTCCTCTAGCGCCTCACCAATTGCGTCAAGGCTTTCTTGAACGGCCTCGTCGATGAACCCGCAGGTATTTACAACAACAAGATCCGCCCCCTTATAGTCTGGCGATATTGAGTAACCTTCGACCCTTAGTTGAGTCAGGATGCGCTCGGAATCAACAAGCGCCTTGGGGCAGCCAAGCGAGACAAAGCCAACCGTCGGATTGGTCACTGTGTGCCTACCGATTTAATCGGTTTCTGGTTTGGTCGGGCGCTCTTCGCCTTTTGGAAACCCAAAAGAGGACATCATGTTGCGCGTATTGGTCTGCATTTGCTCTTCCATTTGAAGGAAGACCTTCTGGCTTTGATCGAGGTAATTCGCCATGAGGTTTTGCATCATTGGGGCTTGCCCGGCCATGAATTGCGTCCACGACTCCTGGTTGACGAAGCCCTTGTTGGTAGCCATTAATGCCTCAGACTGTTTCTGAAGTTTTGCCTGTATCTCTATGAAACCTTGAATATTTTTCTCAAGGTAGGTGCCCATTAGCCCTTGCATGGTGCTCCCATAAAAGCGAATGATCTGAGCAAGTACACTGGCCGAGAAGATGGGCATGCCAGCCGACTCTTCCTCAAGAATAATTTGAAGAAGAACACTTCTTGTTAGGTCTTCGGATGACTTGGCATCGACCACCTGGAATTCTTCATTGGAAAGAACTAGTTCCTTGACGTCAGAAAGCGTGATGTAACTGCTGGTACACGTGTCGTAGAGCCGCCGGTTTGGATACTTTTTTATAAGGCGGCCATCTTTTTTCGAGGGGGAGATCATAGCCTGCCCGCCTAGCTCATGTGCAAGCCACCGTTTAGCGAGAAGTCCGCTCCGGTAGCAAAGCCGCTGTCGTTGGAGGCAAGCCAAGTCACAATGGACCCAATTTCCTCTGGCTCCCCAAGACGCTTGACTGGAATGGTTGCAACGATCTTCTCGAGTACCTCGGGCTTGATGGCACGAACCATGTCTGTGCCAATGTAGCCTGGGGAGACGGTATTGACCGTGACACCCTTAGAAGCAAGCTCCTGGGCAAGGGCCATGGTGAAGCCATGAATACCTGCTTTGGCGGTTGAGTAATTGGTCTGGCCAAACTGGCCTTTTTGACCGTTAACCGATGAAATATTAATGATGCGTCCCCAGCCCTTGGCGACCATGCCTTCGACCACCTGCTTCGTCACATTAAAAAGGCTGTTCAGGTTGGTATCAATCACCGCACCCCACTGCTCCGGCGTCATTCTTAAAAAGACGCCATCTTTAGTGATGCCTGCGTTGTTTACTAGCACGTCGGGGTTTCCATGCTCGGCCTTCACTTTTTCAAAGGCTTCGACGGTGGATTCCCAGCTACTGACGTTGCCTACAGAGGCGTAAAAGGTATAACCGTCGGCAGCCTGCTCGGCAATCCACTTCTCGTGGTCACGGCTTGGACCGCAGCCGGCAATGACCTTAAAACCTGTATCGTGAAGCCTTTGGCAGATGGAGGTGCCGATACCTCCCATGCCTCCGGTGACGTATGCAACGCGTGTCTCCATAATGACTCCTTCAGTTATTTTAATTTTGGTAATGCTAGGTTAGTGATGTTCCCTTACAGAGACTACTCTTAGCTCTCCTCTAGAAGGTCTGTTGCCCTCTCTTTGACGTAATGTCCTGGTGCGGGCTCGAGTACCTTGTAGGTACTTGGCTTACCCAGCCGTTTAGGCGCGACAACATCTTTGCCTTTGTAGGGCTTAAGCCAGAATGCCCAATCGTTCCACCAACTGCCAGGATACTCCTTCGCCTGGCGGAGAAAATCGTCTTGGTTCTTGCCCATGGACTTCGCAATACTAAAGCTGCGCTTATTTTTAGTTGCCGGATTGATGCTGCCTGCAATATGCCCGCTGGCTCCAAGTACAAATCGTACATCCGCGCTGGTTAAGGCCTTTGCCGAGGTCCACGCCGAGGTCCAGGGCACGATATGGTCTTCTCGGGCGCCAAAGGCATAGACAGGCATCTTGATTTTTCGAAGGTCAATGCCCTGCCCGCAAACTTTCAGCTTATTGGGCTTTACAAGATTGTTCTCTAAATAGGTGTTGCGCAGGTACCAAGCAAAGAAGGGTCCGGGCAGGTTGGTGCTGTCTGAGTTCCAATAAAGGAGGTCAAAGGCGGGTGGTGTCTCGCCCTTTAAATAGTTTCGTTCGACGTAATTCCAGACAAGGTCATTGGGTCGCAAAAACGAAAAGGTTGTTGCCAGCTCTTGGCCCGGCAGGAGACCACCCCTACCAATGGTGGATTCGCGCATGGCCACCTGTGATTCATCAATAAAAACATCAAGGACACCGGTATCGGAGAAGTCGAGCAGGGTCGTCATTAGGGTAAGGGTTTGAACCGAGTGATCGCCCTTGGCGGCCAGTACGGCAAGCGCGTTAGTGGTCATCGTGCCACCCACACAAAAACCGAGCGCATTGATCACGGGGCTGCCCGAAATAGCTTTGACCGCCTCGATGGCTCTTAAGATCCCCTTGCCAATGTAGTCTTCCCAGGTGGAGTTGGCCTGTGCCTTTCCTGGGTTCTTCCACGAAACCAAAAAGACTTGGTGACCTTGGTCCACTGCAAACTTCACCAGTGAACTTTGTGGACCGAGATCCATGATGTAGAACTTGTTAATGCTTGGCGGCACCATAAGCAAGGGAACGCTACCAACCTTGGATGTCGAAGGTTTGTACTGAATCAGCTGAAAAAGCTCATTTTGGAAAACTACCGCCCCTGGGGTGGTTGCTAGGTTCTCCCCAATCACAAAACCGGATTCATCGGTCAGCGAGATACGCCCCTTCTGCATGTCATGCAAAAGGTTGTCAATTCCCGCTCGAAGGCTCTCGCCCTTGGTTTCGATCAGGCGACGTTGGGCCTCGGGATTGGTTGCAAGGAAGTTGGTTGGCGAGAGCGCATCAATCCACTGCTGAACCACAAACTTAAGCTTCTGCTGTGTCTTAGAGTCGGCGTGCACGGCATTGGTCATGGCCATGAGTGTCTGACTATTGAGGACATACAGAGCGGCAAGGGTACTGTAGGGGCTTGATTGCTTCCAGTCAGGTGTCGTGAAGCGCCGATCTTGGGAGGCAACAGACTGGGCATTCTGATCAGAGGTCAGAATTTGGCTAAGTTTTTGGACATAGCTACGCTGGATCTCTGCGAGGTCCTCTGCGGAAATCGGGCTAAGGTTTTGAGTCATCGTATCAATCTTCCCAGCTAGGAACTTTAATCCGAGTTTACCCCTCCTTTGACGAGGGTAAACCCGTTAATCACCCGCGAACCGCCAAATAAACGCTGCCATTCGTCCCGTTTTTGTCTCTCGACGGTACGAATAATAGGCCGATGGGTTACTAAACGTACAGGCATTGCTGTGCTGGAGTCCGATTTGTGGAAGGCTGCGAGTGGCGAGCGACTGAGCAACCTGGAGGGCGGCAATCTGAGAGAGATCGGCGAACCAGCGGCCACTGGGAGATGGCTTAAAGTGAGCTGCAGTTGCCTGATTGGCTTTCAGGGCTAGAACTACCTCCTCGCCCACTTCAAACCTGTCAAAACCAATGCATGGGCCAAGCCATGCCCACATTCCGTCCGCACATTCCGAGGGGTTGGCCTGAACCATTGCATTAACCAGTGCTTCAATTACCCCGTGGGCAAGGCCTCGCCAGCCCGCATGGGCGGCACCAACTATCTGGCCATTGGCTGAGGCCATGAGAACGGGAAGGCAGTCCGCCGTCAGGATGACGCAGGCATGATTCAAAAGCATTGAGATACTGGCATCAGCCTTTGGCCCAAGCCCGTCCAGTAACAACGCCCCTGGCATCCTCGACTCTTCGGTCCGCAAAACCGTCGTGCCGTGCACCTGTTGAAGCCAAAAAGGCGTAATACCAAGTGCCTGTTCAACCGCCTTTCGATTTGCCTGAACGGCAAAGGGGACATCTCCAACATGAAGCCCCAAGTTAAACGCGTCGTAAGGCGCAGACGAAAAGCCCTGTACTGCCTGATCCAGCGCATGATTCAGAGCAATGGCTCCGCGCTGAGTGTAGGCAACTCGAACCCCTGGCACCGGGCACTCCACGTGAACGATGGGTGGTTGAATAGCGTTCATTGCGTGGGTAATCCAGCCTCGGTAAGCAAAACCATGAAGTCTGCGGGCGGATCCTGATCAAAGGTCATTGCCTGACCCGTTGAAGGTTTAAGCAGTCCAAGAGTCTTGGCGTGTAGGGCCTGCCGTTGAATGGATGGCTTCATTTGTCGAGGGGCCCCTTGGTGGTAGATTGGGTCTCCTACGATGGGATAGCCAATGGACTGCAGATGCACCCGAATCTGATGGGTTCGACCGGTTTCAAGCTGGCAGGCCAGTAACCGAACGGCTTGACCCTCAATTTGACCCGTGCCAAGCACTTTAAAGTGGGTTGTCGCAGGCTTGCCTCGCTCTCCGTTCACGATCGCCATGCGCTGGCGGTCGTTGGGGTGTCGGCCAATAGGCGCATCCACCCTGCCACTCATAAGTCCCGATTGGTTTGCACGACCCAGGGCAGAACGATGCCAACAGACCGCAAGGTAGTGCCGGAAGACAGACTTGCTTTGAAGTTGCCGAACCAGGCTTGTTTGGGCGGTGAGTGTCTTCGCCACCACCATAAGCCCCGAGGTGTCGCGGTCAAGTCGATGCACAATACCGGCCCTGGGCACCGATTGAAGGTCGGGCCATTGATGAAGAAGACCATTAAGCAAGGTACCCGACCAGTGTCCTGCTGCCGGGTGGACCACCAGGTTTGCCGGCTTATTGATAACAATGAGTTCATCGTCCTCGAATACAACCGAGAGATCCATGGGTTGCGGCTGCCATGTCTCGATGGTTTGCGGCTCTGGGATACGGACTTGATAAGTTTGTCCCGCTGTAACCGCTTGGCTTCCCTTGGTAATGATCGCGTCAAAGAGGCTAACCCTTCCAGCGGTAATCCACTGCTGAATCCGTGTCCGGGAGTATTGACTGAGACCTAAGGCTAGAAAGGCATCAAGTCGTTGACCGGCTTGCTCAGGCTGGACCTGAAGGCAAAGCTCCTCGTTATAATGAGTTTGGTTCAGGTCACCGGCCGCGTCGACATCGAACAAGCCGTCATCGGATGGTTCGTCATTAGAGTCTGTCTGCAGGTCGGTCAATTTGAAGGAGTCCCAGTTTTGATAGCCAAACGTCTTGTAGGCTTGCGTCTATTTTCCCTCTTAATGGTGGTTTTGGCTTTTCTATCGATGGGTCTTTCTGGATGTTCCACCACAGAACGCGATGAAACGGTCAACTGGTCGGCCGACCGCCTTTATTCCGAGGCAAAAGATGAGATGGATGTGGGCAATTGGGCCACGGCCATTAGCCTTCTGCAAAAGCTTGAGTCCCGTTACCCATTTGGGCGTTATGCCCAGCAGGCGCAACTCGATACTGCTTATGCGCATTGGAAGGATGGCGAGCTTGGTTTAGCGCTGACTGCAGTTGATCGTTTTTTGCGCCTTTATCCGAACCACGACAGTGTCGACTATGCCATCTACCTTAAGGGGCTTATTAACTTTAACGACCGATCCAATCTCTTTTCGAAAATTACAGGTGAAGATCTGGCCGAGCGCGACCCCAAAGCGGCTCGTGAGGCTTTTGATAGTTTCAAGCGGCTCATTACCGAGTTCCCTGCCAGCCGTTACACCCCCGACGCCACAGCAAGACTTCAGTTTCTTTTAAACACCCTTGCCTACTACGATGTCCATGTTGCCCGCTACTACCTTCGTCGTGGCGCGCACATGGCCGCGGTGAATCGTGCCAAAGAGGTCGTCTACAGCTACCAAGGAACGCCAGCTATTGAAGAGGCTTTAGCGCAGCTAGTGTCGGGCTACTCGAAGCTTGGGTTAACGGACCTGCAAAACGATGCACGGCGTGTTCTTGAGAAGAACTTCCCCGAAAGCCTTTACCTTAAACATGGCTACGACCCGAAGGAACGGTTTGGACTGGCCGAATCACTGCGGGCCAGCTCACCAGGCTTTTGGTCCAGGCTTAAGTTCTGGAATTAGTGCGCCCAAGCGAGGGATCTACCTTCACGAGAAGCCTTTCGCGCTTGCTTAAGTCTCAACTTCTTTTAAGAAGTCTAATGCGTCCAACAGGTGGGGAGACTGGCGAAACTTTGGCAGTGCCGTCAGCATTTTGCTACCGTAGCCCATCTGCACAAGCCGACGGTCACCTAAAAGACAAACGCCTCGGTCTTGCTCGGAGCGGATAAGTCGTCCAACACCTTGCTTCAACGAAAGCAAGGCCTCTGGGCATTGGATGTCTCGAAATCCACTTCCACCGGCATTTTCGCACTGCTGTATTCGTGCTTTTAATAAGGGGTCGTCGGGAGGGGCGAAAGGAAGCTTATCGATAAGCACCATCGACAAGGCCCGCCCAGGTACATCCACACCCTCCCAAAAGCTTGCACTACCCACCAAAACGGCATTGCCGTGTTGTCGAAAAAGCTCAAGCATCGCCTCCCGGCTTCGCTCACCCTGAACGAGAATCGGTCGGTTATCAAGAAGATCGGCGTATTGAGACCGCAGTTCAGAGGCGGCAAGGCTTACAGCACGCAGGCTTGTGCAAAGAATAAAAAGTCCTCCCTTCAATTCGGACAAGACTGCACGTAGCTCCGGCATGCGCAGAAGCGCCTGAATATGGCTCGGTGACTTCGGATCGGGAAGATCTCTCGGTATGACTAACAACCCCTGTTTCTCGTAGTCAAAGGGACTCTCAAAAAGCTCTTCTTGGGCCGAATACAGGCCAAGTCGTTCCTTAAAGTAGTCAAAGGAGCCTGCCTTGCCTGCTCCAAGGCTAAGCGTGGCCGATAAGAACAACCAAGGCGTTGTTTCACTTTGCATCGCGGGGGCGAGTGTGTCGGACAAAGAAAGCGGTGATCGATGCAGGCTAAGCCCATAGCCGTTCTGTTCAAGCCAGTGAACATGGGTCTCATCGATCGAGGCGGAGGCCGCTTCAAAGACGCTTGCCCTTACTGCAAGGTCATTCAAGCGGCTCTCGAGGCGCTGAAGCTCTGGATCGTCGCTTTGTAGCTCTTGAAAGGCAGCATGTGCCTTTTGGACTGCCGTCGAGAGCTCGGATAAACCCTTGCGCAGGCCCTGCTGGGCTTCGGATAAATTTTCTGGCCAGCTTAATCGTCCAAGCCCCATAACTTGTGAAGCAAGGCGTAGTGATTGGGACGCCCTTTCAATATTAGCCGCAAGCCCTGGCCAGTCTGCTCGGCTTGCAGCAAGAAGTTGCCCCGCCGCCAAAAGATCTCGAGCAACGGTGGTCAGTGACTGGGTGGAAACCGTTTGGGTGAACTGATCGGAAGCAATGTCAAGGAAGCTATGGGCCTCATCAATGATGTAGGCCTGCGGCTTAGGTAGAAGCTCAACATCTTGATCTTGGAGCAGCCGCAGGGACGAGCAGAGAAGATGGTGATTCACGATGACAATGTCGGCCTCTAGTGCTGCTTCCCGGGCCTTCATCACCGCACACTCTGAAATGTAGGCGCAACGATGCCCAAGGCAGTTCTCCGTGGTGGAGGTAACGGCAGGGACCAAAGCGGGCTGACGACTAATCGGATCAAATCCGCTTAGATCCCCGTCGGGCGAAAGCTTTGAAAACTCCGCAAGTTGATACAAAAGGCTTTGCTCTCGCATGTTCAAGCCAAGCTGTCCGCCAAGGGCTCGGTTGAGCCGATGAGCACAGACATAATTCGAACGCCCTTTAACGCGCGCAACCTTCACAGGCCGACCAATTACCTCGGCGAGTCTGGGCAAATCACGGTTATAAAGCTGGTCTTGCAGTGTCTTGCTGGCAGTGGATATAACAACACGAACACCCGACGTCATTGCAGGGATAAGGTAAGCAAATGTTTTTCCAATACCTGTGCCAGCCTCCGCAATTAAGGACTCTTTGTTCAAAAGGCAGTGTAAAACCGTCTTTGCCAAGCGGTGCTGCTCGATTCGGTAACGGAAGTCGGTGCTACTTCTTGAAAGCAATCCCTCGGGGCCGAGGTAAGCATCCACGAGTGTGTCGAGATCTTTGGAGGATTGAGAGGCCTGATAAAGCCCGCCATGCCCCTCAGGCGGGTTCATTCGGTGCGTTTAAGGACGCAAGGTAGGCGATTTGATCTTTCAGTTGAAGTTTTCTTTTCTTTAGGCGGCGAAGCGCAAGGTCGTCCGAGGATGTTCCTTCGCCTTGCAGGGAGACGATTAGCTGATCAAGCTCGCGGTGCTCAGCCTCGAGCTCAAGTAACCGCATTTGCCCTGTTCGAATGTCGTTCATGGTTTTAATCTAACCGAACTTTGCCTGAAGGGAAAGGGCCAGGCTCTGACGTGAAAGTGGACGACTTTCCCAGGCGGTCACTTCGGGCGGCGTCTGCCTCTAGCCTTTGCCTGAAACGGACATCCGCCTCAATTTGCCGTATATCTCTGCGCAAAAGCTCTTTTGCAAGCTCGTATTGCCTCCGGGCCTGGCCCGCATCACGACGCAGGTCGTCAAGACACGAGGCCGAGATAAACTTCGACAGACAGGCCTTCTCGCGAATAGAGAATTCGCCAAGCTGAACTTGATAATCACGAT
>JAYNLI010000016.1:1887-25655 GCA_038111655.1 Bordetella sp. | reverse complement strand
TCTGCGCCATAGAAATATAAAGCCGCTGACGGGCGCGGGTAATAGCCACGTACATGAGCCTGCGCTCTTCGCTCAGGCCATCGGGCTCGGAAATACTGTTTTCATGCGGGAAGAGACCCTCCTCAAGACCTGTTAAAAACACAGCATGAAACTCAAGGCCCTTGGCCGAGTGAATAGTCATGAGCTGAACCGCATCCTGTCCCTCCGACGCCTGATTGTCTCCAGCCTCGAGCGAGGCATGGCTTAAAAACATCGACAAAGGACTTCCAATGAGGCCGGTGTCTTCCTCATCGGCGCCAGAAACGCCCAGGTTGGCGGGCGCTTCAATACTTAAACGCTCCTCACCCAAAAAAGCCGCTGCAGCATTTACGAGCTCTTGCAGATTTTCAATGCGTTCACGACCCTCTTTTTCAGTCTCGTAGTGACGAATTAGCCGAGACCGGTCAAGCATGGCCGCGACCATTTCTTTTAAGGGAAGGCCTTGTGTTTCAAAACGTAGCGACTCAATCACCGCAACAAAGGCGCGCACGGCCCCACCCGCCTTACCATCCAGGTATTCCGCCGCCGCGTAGAGACTCATTCCGCGCTGACGGGCCTGGTCTTGCAGCTGCTCAATCGACCTTGCCCCAATACCTCGGGTTGGGAAATTCACAACCCTTAGAAAGGCTGTGTCCTCGTGTGGATTCTCCATAAGTCGAAGATAAGCCAGGGCATGCTTAACCTCGGCCCTTTCAAAAAACCGCAAGCCACCAAACACTCGGTAAGCAATACCCGCGTTGAAAAGCGCCTGCTCAATGACACGAGACTGAGCATTACTTCGATAAAGAATGGCCACTTCGCTTCGGGCTCGGCCCTCTGCTATGAGGTTTCGAATTTCATCAACCAGCCAGTAAGCCTCAAGCATGTCACTGGCGGCCTCCATAACCCGAATAGGCTCGCCCGAGCCCGCATCCGTCCACAAGTTTTTACCAAGCCTGCCCATGTTGTTCGAAATTAAGGCGTTGGCCGCATCAAGAATATGGCCACAAGAGCGGTAGTTCTGCTCGAGCTTGATCTCATGCGCAACTGCAAATTCTCGCTTGTAGCGATGCATGTTCTGCACGTCGGCGCCTCGAAAGGAATAAATGCTTTGATCATCATCACCGACAGCAAAAACACCCGTCGCCGGGGAGCTTAGAAGCTTGAGCCATTCGTACTGAAGGGGGTTCGTGTCTTGAAACTCATCGACCAGCACATGGCCAAACCTTTGCTGGTAATGACTTCGCAGGGCATCCGACCGCTTTAAAAGCTCCACCGAGCGCAGCAATAGCTCGCCAAAATCTACCACGCCTTCGCGCTGGCATTGGTCATCGTAGGCCTGATAGATCTCAACAAACTTGCGGTTGTAGCCATCGGCGTCGTCCACCTGCTCGGGCCGAAGACCCTGTTCTTTCGCACTGTTAATAAACGACTGAACCTGGCGAGGCGGAAACTTCTGGTCATCCACGTTCATGGTCTTCAAGAGTCGCTTAATGGCAGAAAGCTGGTCTTGGCTATCGAGAATCTGAAAGGTGGAAGGCAAGGCTGCATCGCGGTGATGCGCCCTTAATAGCCGGTTGCACAGGCCATGGAAGGTGCCAACCCACATGCCCTTGAGATTCACCGTAAGCATGCCTCCAAGTCTGGCAAGCATTTCGCGTGCGGCCTTGTTGGTAAAGGTTACGGCAAGAACACCGTAGGGGCTCACTTGACCCGTGGCAATGAGCCAGGCAATTCGGGTGGTCAAGACACGTGTCTTACCACTTCCCGCACCCGCCAAAATAAGTGCGGGCTCTGCTGGGAGGGTAACGGCTTGGTGCTGCGGAGGATTAAGCCCTTGAAGTAAGCGCGAGTCGGAAAGCTGTTGCATTAAAGAGATTGTAGGCGAGCCGCTAAAATGTCGCGATGATCTCTCCCACTCTCCCATCCGAGCTCGGCCCCTATTCCGCCAAACGGCTTGAAGCCCGCGTTCAAGCCCACTGGGCTGCAGCCGAAACCTTCAAGGCCATCGAGCACGACCCTCGTTACCCCAAAGGCAAGTACTACGCTTGCTCCATGCTGCCTTACCCCTCGGGTAAGCTGCATATGGGCCATGTTCGAAACTACACCATCAACGATGTCATGGCACGTAGTCTTCGTATGCAAGGCTACAACGTACTCATGCCCATGGGCTGGGATGCCTTTGGCCTACCGGCCGAAAACGCCGCCATGGCCAACAACGTGGCACCCGTGGCCTGGACCTATTCCAACATTGACCACATGAAAGGGCAGATGCAGTCCATGGGGCTTGCCATTGACTGGTCCAGGGAATGCGCCACCTGCAGCCCCGAGTACTACCGTTGGAATCAGTGGCTTTTCCTTAAGATGCGTGAAAAGGGTATTGCCTACTTAAAAACCGGCACGGTGAACTGGGACCCGGTTGACCAGACGGTTCTTGCCAACGAACAAGTGGTCGACGGTCGCGGTTGGCGATCGGGCGCACTGGTGGAGAAGCGCGACATTCCCATGTACTACCTTGGCATTACTCGTTATGCCGATGAGTTACTCCACGACCTTGATGCATTAGGCTGGCCCGAGCGAGTGAAGCTTATGCAGGGGAACTGGATTGGCCGCTCCGAAGGCGTTCGGTTTGCCTTTAAGCACAGCATTTGCAATGCCAAGGGCGAACTCATTAATGAAGGCCGTGTCTACGTTTTCACCACCCGTGCCGACACCATCATGGGCGTCACCTTCATGGCAGTTGCGCCCGAGCATCCCCTGGCCCAGGTAGCCGCGGAAACCTACCCCGAGCTCGCGGCATTCATTGACGCCTGCAAAGCAGGCGGTGTCGCCGAGGCCGACATTGCCACCCGCGAAAAAGAGGGTATGAATACGGGGCTCACCGTGACGCATCCCCTCACTGGTGAGTCGGTGCCCGTCTGGGTTGGAAACTATGTGCTCATAAGCTATGGCGATGGTGCGGTCATGGGTGTTCCCGCTCATGACGAACGTGACTTTGCCTTCGCGTTGAAATACGGGCTTGGCATCAAGCAAGTGATTGCAAAGACAAGCACAGTTTCAAAAAGCGGCTCGGCGAGCGCCATTGACGAAGCTCATGTCTTTAATCAAACGACCTGGCAGGACTGGTACGCCGACAAAGACCATGTGGTTTGCGTGAACTCAGGCCCCTTTAACGGCCTGGACCATGCGGGTGCCGTAGACGCCGTGGCAAAGGCTTTGGCCGAAAAAGCGCTGGGCGAGAAACGCGTAACGGTGCGTCTTCGCGACTGGGGTATCTCACGTCAGCGCTACTGGGGAACCCCCATTCCCATTATTCATTGCGAAGCCTGTGGTGAGCAGCCTGTGCCTGAGCAGGATCTGCCGGTGGTGCTTCCCGATCATCTTGTTCCTGATGGCAGTGGCAATCCATTAAACAAAGACGACGCTTTCCTGAAAGTAGACTGCCCCAGTTGCGGTAAGTCTGCTCGTCGAGAGACCGACACCATGGACACCTTCATTGACTCCAGTTGGTACTACATGCGCTACTGCTGTCCGGGGAACGACAAGGCCATGGTTGATGAGCGGCTTGATTACTGGATGCCAATGGACCAGTACATTGGTGGCATTGAGCATGCGGTGCTGCATCTTCTTTACGCCAGGTTCTGGACCAAGGTGATGCGCGACCTGGAGCTCGTGCGTTTCAATGAGCCTTTCAGCAACCTGCTCACTCAGGGCATGGTCCTTAACGAAACTTACTTTCGTGAGGAAGCCTCAGGACGTAAACGATGGTTCAACCCGGCAGATGTCAATCTTAAGGTTGACGACAAGGGACGCCCCGTCGAGGCAGTTCTGAAGGCCGATGGAAAGCCTGTCTCCATCGGCGGTATTGAAAAGATGGCCAAATCGAAAAATAACGGTATCGATCCTCAAGCCCTTATTGATCGTTATGGGGCCGATACCGCCCGACTCTTCACCATGTTTGCCTCACCTCCCGAGCAGACCCTCGAGTGGTCGGAGTCGGGTGTGGAGGGTGCCCACCGATTTCTTCGGCGCCTCTGGTCTTTTTGTGACCAGCAGCTTGGTGAGGTGCAGGCTCAATGCCAGTCCTTATCCGAGACCTCGCCAGCAGTCTTTAAGGGAACAGACAGCGACCTTCGGCGAGATCTGCACGAGCTTTTTAAGCAGGCTAACTTCGACCTTCAGCGTAAGCAATACAACACCGTGGTCTCGGGCTGCATGAAGATGCTGAATCGGCTTGAGGAGGCTACAAAAGATGTGGCAAAGGCCTGTTCACAAGGTCTCACCGAGGGTCTTAGCATGCTCATTCGACTGCTTTATCCCGTGGTGCCCCACATTACCAGCCGTCTTTGGGAAAGCCTGGGCCTGTGCGCCGCCTACGGCTGCGAACTGGCCTATGCCCCTTGGCCCGAAGTGGACGAATCGGCCCTTGTAAGAGAAGAACTTGAACTTATGATTCAGGTGAACGGCAAGCTTCGTGGAAGCCTGCGCATTGCAGCCTCCGCAACCCAAGAGGCGATTAAACAAGCCGCCATCGAGTCCGAAGCCTTTCAGAAATTCTCTGAGGGTCGGCCCCTTAAAAAGGCCATTGTCGTGCCCGGTCGACTGGTTAACCTGGTAGCCTGAATGCGGCCCTGAAGCCAACCACCATGACGCACCCTCCCCCCCCTTCACCCCAAAGCCCTGGTCACCTTTTCCCCTGCGTAACAGGGCGACGCCTTTTTGTAAAAGCATCAAGCCTCGTAAGTGTTGCTCTGCTTGGTTCGGTAGGTCTTGCGGGCTGCGGCTTTAAATTTCAGAGTCCTCGGCAGACGCTCTCTTTCCAAAAAGTTCTCATCCTGAATGAATCGGTGAATGCCGTCACCCAAACCCTGGACCAGACCCTCAAAGATCAGCTGACGAGCCTTTACGGTGTGCAGATGGTGACCCAGCGGTCTGACGCCCAACTCATCATCCGACTTCAAAAAAGCAAGCTTGAGACGTTGGCGGTGGGTTTCTCAAGCGCAGGCCGCCCCCGAGAACTCGAGGTCCGTGCCAGCCTTTATGCAAGACTTGAGAATGCTGTTGGCGATCTTATTCAACCTGCAGCCTTATTTGAACTGCGCCGCACCTATTCCGTTAACGACTCCGAATTACTTGCCGCTGCCGAATCCGAACGGTTTCAAATTGAAAACATCACTCGCGACCTGCAACAGCAACTGCTAAGACGGCTCGTTCGAATTCAGTCCCTTGCAAATCCGGTTCGATCCCCTTCGCCCTGAGGCCTACCCCGGGCTCATCTCGGGCGCAGCAAGTAAGGCAGCCAGCGCCCAAGCTGCCTCGCTCTGGGCCATCTGTGGTGACGAGCCTTACTTGCAACTTGAAGCCGCAGACCAGGTTCGTAACTGGCTGACAGGCCAGGGTTATGCAGAACGCATCTCCGAGACCCCCGACCGGTTCTTTCGCTGGCGCGACTGGTTCGGTCAGGCCCAGTCCGGCTCGCTCTTCGCAAGTCAGAGGCTTTTTGAGCTTCGGCTACCCACGGGGCGACCCGGACTTGAAGGTGTCAAGGTTATCAGTCATTGGATTGAGACCCCTCCCGAGGCTACGGCCTTGCTTGTGCACCTGCCACGACTGGATAAGAAACTTGCGGCAACCCAATGGATAGCCAAGTGGATGAGTCACGGTGTGGTCGCAACCGTTGAGACACCGCGGCCTGAGCTCATGAGCAGCTGGATTGAAAAACGCCTTCAGACGAAGGGCCTGAAGGCAAGCCGAGAGGCTGTATCTCTTATGACAAGTCATTTCGAGGGCAATTACTCCGCCGCCCACCAAGAGCTCGAGAAACTGGCCGCAAGCCCTCGGGCTGACCCCGAGGCAGCCCTGACACCCGAGGAACTTGCCCAGGCCATCTCTAACCATGCCCGCTACAACGCCTTCCAGTTTGCCCAACAAATCAGCAGCGCCACGGCAGCGCGCTCAATCCGTGTGCTTCGTGGCCTTAAGGAAGAAGGTGAGCCCCTTCCCCTTATTGTCTGGGCGTGCGCCCAGGCTTGCCGGCGACTGCCCGAGAATCGTGCGGGACTGGCCCTGCAACAGCTAAGTCGCATCGATACAATGGCCAAAGGAATTGCTCCGGGCGACCCCTGGTCGGAGCTTGAACGTCTTGTTCTCAAACTTGCCCCATGAACACACCCTCCCCCACACCAAGTTCTTCGGACACCATGAAGCTACTCCAGGACATAGGTCTGCGTGCGCGTCGTGCATCCCAGGCTATGGCCAAGGCAAGCGCCGCAGAGAAGAACACCGTGCTTACACGTCTGGCAGAGGCCATTGAGGCGCAGAGCACAGCCATTGCCCTTGAGAACGCAAAAGACCTCGAGGCCGCCAAGCAAGCAGGTCATGACGCAGCCTTTGTCGACCGACTTCGACTGACCGACAAAGTGATTGCCGGCATGGCCGACGGCCTTCGCCAGGTTGCACAACTTAACGACCCTGTCGGAGAGATCAGCATGCTCAGGCGCCAGCCCTCGGGCATTCAGGTGGGGCACATGCGCGTGCCTCTAGGGGTCATTGGCATCATTTACGAATCGCGTCCAAACGTCACTGTCGACGCGGCGGCGCTTTGCCTCAAATCGGGTAATGCCTGCGTGCTACGTGGGGGTTCTGAGGCTATTCACTCCAATCGGTTTCTCGCGAGCCTTACCGCAGATGCCCTTGAGGCCGGCGGCCTCAGTCGCGATGCCGTGCAGGTTGTCCCCACCACCGACCGCGCGGCTGTAGGCGCCATGATTCAGATGCCGCAGTACATCGACGTCATTGTTCCACGAGGCGGAAAGTCGCTTACTTCACGCATTGCCAACGAGGCCACGGTTCCTGTTATTAAACATTTAGATGGCATCTGCCACAGCTATGTAGACGACGAGGCCGACTTAGAAATGGCTATTCGTGTTTGTGACAACGCGAAGACCCAACGCTATTCTCCCTGCAATACCATGGAGACGCTGTTGGTTCATCAGGCCATTGCCCAAGCCTTCTTACCGCGTATTTGCAGTATCTATGCACAGAAGGACGTCGAGCTTCGTGTCTGCCCCGAGACTCGAAAAGTGCTCGAGGCGAGTCAAGACTTCAAGGCATCGAAGAGTCAAGCACTCATCGATGCCACCGAGGAAGACTGGTCCATGGAATACCTTGCACCCATCTTAAGCATTCGCATGGTAAAAGACATGGACATGGCCATGGCCCATATTGCCCAATACGGTTCCGCCCATACCGAGGCCATTCTTACCATGAACCATGCCAAGGCCATGCAATTTTTGCGCGAGGTGGACTCCTCCTCGGTCATGGTGAATGCCTCCACACGTTTTGCAGATGGTTTTGAATACGGCCTAGGCGCTGAAATTGGAATAAGCACGAATAAACTTCACGCCCGCGGCCCGGTGGGCCTTGAAGGCCTCACCAGCCAGAAGTGGATCGTACTGGGCGAGGGTCAGATTCGTGGCTAGCCTTATTCTTGGAGTGTTTGGAACCCTTACCGGCTACCTTCTTTACGCCTTTGCCGAAACGGGCGTGCTCTGGGTCAAGGCCCTGCATATTGTCTTTGTGACCAGCTGGTTTGCTGGGCTTTTCTACCTGCCTCGAATTTACGTGAACCTTGCCATGGTGGCTGATGGCGCAGAGGGTGACGCGGAACGCAACCGGCTTTCGCTCATGAGCCACAAGCTTTATCGTTTCATGACCCCGCTTATGGTGCTTGCCCTGGTCTTTGGGCTATGGTTATGGCTGGGATTTGGAATTGGCATGCCAACCCAAGGCAACGGCTGGATGCACGCCAAGCTGCTTATTGTTCTTGTACTGCTTGGCTACCACCATGTTCTTGGTCGTCAGCTGAAACGGTTTAAGGCCGAGGCCAATACCCACGGTCATGTCTGGTACCGCTGGTTCAACGAACTACCTGTTCTTTTACTTTTCGCCGCCGTCATTCTGGTGGTTGTTAAACCCTTTTAGTGGCCGCGCCTCGTTATGCGGTCTTTGCCGTCTGCCCGGCAGGCCTTGAGCCGGCGCTAGAAGACGAGCTTCGCGTCCAACCTGGCATCACCGAGGCTTCCGGCGGCCGTGGCGGCGTCTGGTGCCGTGCCGATGCCCTGGCCATCGCGCGCGCCAACCTCTGGTGCCGCATTCCCACAAGACTTTTACTGACCCTCGATCAGTTCCGACTGCGCTCGCCTGACGATATCCTTGAGGCAGCAAGCCGAATTGAATGGGAAGGATTTTTTGACGTCAGTCAGACCATTCGTGTGGACGCCAACCAAGGCCGTAAAACCTTGTTCAAACTTCCTCTCTCGCTTGCTGTCCTCAAAACCAAAGATGGAATCTGCGACCGGTTTCGCGAAGCAACGGGTGAGCGTCCTTCGGTTAATACCCAGACACCCGATCAACGCATTTGGCTTTTTATCGACGGCGATAAGGCCACCTTGTCTTTGGATACCAGCGGCGAACCGCTTTTTAAGCGCGGTTGGCGGCTCTCCAAAGGCGATGCACCCTTACGTGAAAACCTCGCGGCCGCGCTTATTTATTTCGCTCGTAAAGCCCAAGAGCCCAGCAAGCCTGAATCAGCCACTAAGGCTTTGCGACTGCTGGACCCTTTTTGTGGCAGCGGCACGCTTGTCATTGAAGCCCTACAGGCCCAGCTTGAACTTGCCCCAGGCTGGCATCCGTCGGCACCCCGCTCCTTTGCCTGCGAAAAGTTCAACCGGTCCAGCGCCTTTCAAAAAGTACCCTGGGCCGCACTACGCCGAGAGATCGAATCCCGCTGGCAGATGCTTGAGGGTGCGCACGGAAAGAGTCTGGTCAGCAACCTTGTGGAATCAGTTCAAGGCTCCGATATTGATGCTGGGATGATCAAAACCAGCATTGCGAACGCCCACCGGGCCTTGCCAAGCACTGTCTCAACCCGTATTCAGTGGTACTGCCGCGACGCTCTTGACTGCACGCCTGCGCAAGGCGGGGGGCTCTTGCTCACGAACCCACCTTACGGGGAGCGGCTCTCTGTGCAGTCCGACTGGCGCGAGTTAAGCGCCTGGTTGAAATCATCCTGCGCAGGCTGGACGGCCTGGCTGCTCACCGACAACCCAAAGCTCGACAGCCTGCTTCGGCTGAAGGCCTCGCGTCGCATCCCCGTCTTCAACGGTGACCTGGACTGCCGATGGATGCGCTTTGACATGGTGGCAGGCTCGGTTCGAGCCAAGCCGCTGACGGATTCTGTATTGCCCACGCCCTCATCGCCTGCGCCTGTATCACTAGCGCCCTCAACGCCCGCCCCCTCAACGCCCCCCCCCGTGTAACACCACCCCCCCCCACCCAAATACAGATTAAAATCCCCCACACCCAAACCCCATTAAAAATGTTCGCACCCGTATTCAAAAGGCCTGTCAGGCTTCTGGGCTAAACGAAAGTCGAGTGCGGCTTCTTGCCGTGAGCAAGACCTTTGGGCCGCAGGCTGTGCTTGCAGCCATTGCGCAGGGCCAATGCGACTTTGGTGAGAACTATGTGCATGAGGCGGTTGAAAAGCGCCAGGCGCTTCAAGCCTTGCTGGAGCAGGCTCCAAACGCCGTACGCTGGCATTTCATTGGTCCCCTTCAAAGTAACAAGACACGCGACATTGCCAAGACCATGGACTGGATTCATAGCATCGACCGGTTAAAAATTGCTCAACGTCTTTTCGAACAGCGGCCCACGCAGTGTGCACCGTTGCAGGCCTGTCTTCAGGTGAACATCAGCAAGGAAGCCAGTAAGTCGGGGGTGATGCCAGGCGAAGAGGCTACCTCACTTGCCCTTGCTATGGCGAGACTTGACCCCAAGGGGGAGCGTCTGGTGCTGCGGGGACTTATGGCCATTCCGAAGGTAAGCTCAGAGTTCGACGAGCAACGCCATTGGTTCAACAAGCTGCGGAATCTGAAGAGGACGATTAATCAATCCCTGAAGGCCGAAGGCTATCGAGAGCTTGATGTGTTATCGATGGGAATGTCAGCAGACCTAGAGGCCGCCGTCGCAGAGTCGGAGCCTGACAAGGGCTTCACCTGGCTTAGGGTTGGGTCTGCACTGTTTGGGACCCGCGCCTCGAAAGCGGGCTAGGAAAACCCAGCCCAAGAACCGACTACTGTGTCGATCTAAAACACCTGCATTATAAAATCACGAAGAGCGTCAAGGTCTTGGCGCCCTCGATCATCACTTAGGCCGCGGAAATGGCCTTCACAGCGGCAGACAAACGGCTCTTGTGGCGAGCGGCCCTGTTTTTGTGAACAATTTTCTTATCGGCAATACGATCGATCACGCTACTGGCCGCACGAAAGGCGGTTTTTGCCGTTTCAGCATTGCCCTCGGCCACGGCCTTACGGACCGACTTAACGGCCGTCCGATAAGCCGAACGAAGTCCGGTATTCACAAGCCGCCTTTGAGCGGCCTGACGCGCGCTTTTGCGCGCTGAGGCTGAGTTCGCCATAAAAATCCTATGCTGGTAATTATGTGTGAGAAAAGCCCTAAACTATAGCCGTTCTTATGAATCTTCTCAAGACGGCCGCCACGGTCAGCGGGCTCACCTTCCTCTCACGAATCACTGGCCTGGTTCGTGAGGTTCTGACGGCCAGCCTCTTTGGCGCGGGCGCTCAAACCGACGCTTTCTTCGTGGCCTTTCGACTGCCCAATCTGCTGCGCCGACTTTTTGCGGAAGGGGCCTTCAGCCAGGCCTTTGTTCCCGTGCTGGGGCAGGTCAAGACCCAAGACGGCGACGCGCCGGCAAGGCTGCTGGCCTCGCGGGTTGGCCTTGGTCTGTTTGTCATTCTTGCGGCCATTAGCCTTCTGGCCATTCTTGTCGCGCCAGCACTGGTCTGGCTGATGACGGGGGGATTCTCGGGAGACATAGAGCGGTTTGAGCTTACCGTGGCCCTCACCCAGTTCATGTTTCCATACATTGTTCTTATTTCTTTGGTGGCGCTTGCCTCAGGCATTTTGAACACCTGGTCGGAATTTAAAATCCCGGCTTTCACGCCGGTGCTACTGAACCTTTCGTTTATTGGCTGTGCCCTCTTTCTTGCCCCCTATCTTCAGAAGCCCATCTGGGCGCTGGCGATTGCCGTCATTCTAGGAGGGTTTACCCAGCTTGGTCTGCAAGCCTGGGCTTTGGCGCGACGCGGGCTGCTCTCCGAGGTGCCCGGCATTTTAAGACGCCCCTTCAAAAGCCTTGCCGAAACATGGCGCGATGAGCGGGTACGTCGCATTCTTACCCTGATGCTTCCTGCAAGCCTTGCGGTCTCGGTAGCCCAGGTAAGCCTGGTCATTAACACCCACATTGCCTCGCGGCTTCCAGAAGGCAGTGTCTCTTGGCTGAGTTTTGCCGACCGGCTTATGGAATTTCCTACCGCGCTGCTTGGCGTTGCGCTTGGAACCGTATTACTTCCAAGCCTGACCAAAGCCCACAACCTCAACGACCCCACACGCGTCTCGCAGCTTATTGACTGGGGCCTGCGACTGGTTGTTCTTCTTGCTCTACCTGCTGCGGTTGGTCTTGCCCTTTTAGCCCCTGGCCTCACCGCAGGACTGTTTCACTACGGGGCCTTCGATTTAGAAGATCTCTCAATGACCGCCTACGCCATGCAGGGCTACGCCATTGGTCTGCTTGGTCTCATTGCCGTGAAGGTGCTGGCGCCTGGTTTTTACGCCCAGCAAGACATTAAGACGCCTGTGAAGATTGCACTGGCAACACTCGTGCTTACCCAGCTGCTCAACCTCGGCCTGGTGCCACTCATGGGTCACGCTGGCCTTGCCGTTGCGACAAGCCTGGCCGCCTGTTTTAACGCGGGCCTTTTATTGGTGAGGCTTCGACAACGCGGAACCTACCGTCCCGAGCCCGGTTGGGCCAAACTTCTACTGAAATTCCTAATCGCCGCGCTTGTCATGGCATGGGTTTTGTTCTGGCTGAGCCAGCCAGTTAACTGGGGGGCAGAGCAGGCCCGGCCTTTTTTGCGACTGGGTATGCTCTTTGGCCTGATTACCTTGGCTGTGGTGAGCTACTTTGCGGTGCTTCGACTGCTGGGTATGCCCCTTCGCAACATGATGCGGCCGCCTTCCGCTGACTAAGCCTGCCGCGCGACGACAGCCATTCGAAACACACGAGGATAGAAGGGAGTTTCCCACCATGACCCAAACATTAAACGTGCTAATGCTCGGTGGCGGCAACATGGCCCAGGCCATTCTTGCGGGCTTTAAGCGTTCGGGTCTTAATGCCAGCCTGCAGCTCGTCGAACCTGTGGAGTCTCTTCACAAGACACTTACTCAAACAAGCGGCATCCCATCAAGCGCTGTTCACGCAAGCCTTGACGCCTTGCTTGAAAAAATATCCTTAACCCAGTTTCACTGGCTGGTGCTGGCTGTCAAACCCCAACAGGCGCAAGAGGCCCTTCTGCCCATCCTTCGCCAGACCCAGAACATGAACACGGCCTCTTCCCACGCTTCCACTTCTTTCAAGCCTGCCCTCTTAAGCATTGCGGCCGGGCTCTCAATTCAGAAGCTAAAAGACTGGTCTGGCCTTCAGGCAGTCATTCGCTGCATGCCCAACATACCGGCTATTGTGGGCCAGGGCATCGCAGGGCTTTACGCGCCCGCTTCGTTTGATGCTCAACTTGGCGAGCAAGCCAACGACCTGTTGCGGGGCCTCGGCCCCACCGTCTGGCTGACCAACGAGGATGAAATCAATACGGTGACAGCCATCTCGGGCTCGGGTCCTGCCTATGTCTTTTACTTTGTTGAATGCTTTATGAAGGCCGCCCAGAGCAAAGGGCTCGCGCCCGAGACTTCGAAAACGCTGGCTTGGCAGACGGTGAAGGGGGCCGTAGCCCTACTTGATAGCTCGCATGAGACTGCAGAAAACTTAAGGGCCAAAGTGACCTCCAAGGGCGGCACCACAGCCGCTGCCATGGAAAAACTAAGCGCGGCAGATCTTGAGAAGGCGCTGAGCTCTGCGATTGAAGCTGCTCAGAAAAGGGCGCGCGAACTCTCGTAGTGCAGTACTACGCCAAGCCAAAGAATCAGGCCCACCCGATGGCTCTTGGTAAAAACAACAAAGCAACCTTCGCGATCGCGCTGACCCAAAGAACGAAGCAAGACTAGGGAATAGGCACAGGCAATGCACCAGCCGAACCAAGCGATGGGCCCGAGGCCATCTCTGTAAAACACCAGTCCAAGGCAAATTAGAAAAAGAGCCTGGGAGCAGACCACTGCAAAGGCATCAAAGCGGCCAAAGGCAATGGCACTACTGTGCAGACCTAGTCGAAGGTCATCATCCCGATCGACCATGGCGTAGGCCGTGTCGTAGGCCAGCACCCAAAACAAATTGCCCGCAAACAAAAGCCAGGCTGTTATAGGAATATGGCCAAGCGTATCGGCATAGGCTATTGGAATCCCAAAGCTAAAGGCAAGGCCAAGCACGAGCTGAGGGAAAGGAAAGAACCTTTTGAACAAAGGGTAGCAGGCAGCAATCAATGCGGCCATGACAGCAAGCGTAATCGCAGGTGGATTCAAAAAAAGCAGCAAGCCCGCCGAAAGACCGAAAAGAATCAAGCCAAAGCCTGCCGCCTGACCAACAGAGAGCTCACCCGTGGTGAGCACCCTTTGAGCCGTACGCTTGACGTGAAGATCAAACCTGCGATCCGCAATGTCATTCACCACGCAACCGGCCGCACGCATAAGAACAACGCCAGCAACAAAAACCAAGAGTCGGACAGGCTCAGGACTGCCTTCGGCAGACAACGAGAGGGCCCAGAGAGTGGGCCAGAGCAGAAGAAGAGTACCTACCGGTCGATCAAACCGCGCCAAACGCAGGTAGAGAGAAAAACGGGGCATCTGCGAATTGTTGCAGGAAATGCCCCGTGAACTCGATTGCTTCATAAAGTCAACAGGCTTGAGCTTCTTTTACTGAAGGCTGGTCTTGGCCTCACTGGGCCGCTTAGGTTCGGGCAAGGGCTTCGCAGCAATAACAAGCCCAGCGTCTTGAAAAGACTTCAACTTCTTTGAGCCAGCACCAGCCACCCGAAGGGCAAAGTCTTGCGGACTCGTAAAAGGACCATTACGCTTACGCTCATCAAGAATGCGCTTAAACATGCTTAAGCCAATGCCACGAATGGACTCCAGCTGCGACTGGCTTGCCGTATTAAGATCGACACGAGCCATGAGCGGGCCTGAGGCCAACAAGGAAAGTCCGAGTCCCACCGTGGCGGCACGTGCAAGTCGAACGACATCGGGTGAGGCAATAAAAGGGGGGGGCATGACGCCTCTCCTTTAAGACTGAAGAACCTCAAAGGCTAGTGACTTTCCCTAAGCCTTAGCCTCCACCATAGGGGCGTGAGTAAGACTCTTTAAACTGTCCCAATTCATGCATCCAGGGCATTGCCAATAGTGTCGTAAAGTTTGAAAGCCACAGGCTTGGCAGAAGTGCAAGCCTTGTCCTTGGTCAACCCTGGGTGCCGACTGGACCGCGTCAAGTCGCGGATGCCCTGGCCAAAGTGCACGTGCGTCGTCGATACGATTTGCCTCCACCAGACAGTGAAACCGAAGACGCCGCAGGGACTCGTTCTCTTCCTTCACCGCCCCTTCGGTGTTGACAGTAAGCGAATCAATCAACCGCAATGCCTCTGTCCAGTCCCTGCGAATTTGAGCGATCTCGAGCATAAGTTGTAGACAAGGCTCCGCCTGATCGGGCTTGGTGAGAGCTAGGCTTGCCTGCGCTGAGGCCTGGGCCCTGTCAAAGATACCTGCGGCCATGTAATCGTTAGCAAGCTCAAAAAGCAGGGCCTGTTCAAGGTCAGCACTAATGGACTTGCGCGCAAGAATCGAGAGACGAACCTCAATGGCCCGGTCCGAATGGCCCTTCTGACGGTAAAGATCGGCAATTGCTTGTTGAAGGCCAAGCATGTCAGGGCCCTCACGCACGGCAATTAGAAGTTGCTTAAGCGCCTCATCGGGATGCCCCCCCGCCAGACCCTGAATGGCCTTTTCAAGGGGCTGAAGATTAAGTTGACGCTGAGTCTGCTGCTGGCGACGATCAAGTCGTGCCGAGAACCAGCCAAGAACGAAAAGAAGGGGAAGCGCTAAAAACCAGCTTGGGTCAATCGGCACCATCGGCCGATTCCCCAGGCTGATTCACCTTAAGCCGTAGCTCCTTACCGGGCTTAAAGTGGGGAACGCGTTTAGCTGGAACAGAGACCATCTCGCCAGACTTTGGATTCCGGCCAACTCGAGGTGGCCGGCTGTTGACCGAGAAGGTTCCGAAGCCCCGAATCTCGATGCGTTGGCCATTGGCCAACGACCGAGTCATGGCATCAAGCAGTACTAGCACAGAGACCTCGAAATCGCGAGGTCCCAGCTCGGAGCCCTGACCACAGTCAAGGCCCGCGAGCCGATCGGCAAGGCGCTGAATGAGTTCCGAGCGCGTCATACAAAGACTCGAAGAATTACTAAGCGTCCTTAGCGTCAGACTGGCTGTCCAGCTTGGCCTTAAGTAACGCACCAAGATTGGTAGTACCCGAGGCGGCGCCGGTTGTTTCAGCCGCCATCTTCTGAAGTACATCGGCAGCGTCGGCAGAGTCTTTGGCCTTAATGGAGAGGTTAATGGAACGCGCTTTACGGTCGACATTGACGATCATAGCCTCGACCTCATCGCCCTCTTTCAAGTGTGAACGAGCGTCTTCCACACGCTCACGCGAGATGTCAGAAGCACGCAGATAGCCCTCGACATCATCGGCAAGGGTAATGACAGCGCCTTTCGCATCCACGGACTTCACGGTACCCTTTACAACAGCACCCTTCTCAAGCTGATTCGAGTAGCCCGCCACAGGATCGCCCTGAAGCTGCTTAATACCCAGCGAGATACGCTCGCGCTCGACATCAATAGCGAGAACAACGGCCTCAACCTCATCGCCCTTCTTGAACCGACGAACAGCCTCTTCACCGGTTTCCGTCCAAGAGAGATCAGAAAGGTGAACAAGGCCATCAATGTTTCCGGGCAGTCCAACAAAGACACCAAAGTCTGTGATGGACTTAATTTGACCCGAGACCTTGTCACCCTTGTTGGCGATCGCAGCAAATTCCTGCCAAGGGTTCGCCACACACTGCTTCATACCCAAGGAAATACGACGGCGCTCACCATCAATTTCAAGGACCATAACTTCGGTCTCGTCGCCCACCTGAACCACCTTGCCGGGGTTCACGTTCTTGTTGGTCCAGTCCATTTCGGAGACGTGAACCAGTCCCTCAATACCGGGCTCAATTTCAACAAAGGCACCGTAGTCGGTGATATTAGTGACCTTACCAAAGAGACGTGAGCCCTGCGGATAACGGCGTGCAATACCTTCCCAAGGATCGTCGCCAAGCTGCTTAATACCCAGCGAGACACGGTTCTTATCTTGATCGAAACGCAAGACCTTGGCGGTGACCTCTTGACCAATGGCAAGCACTTCGGAAGGGTGACGGACACGGCGCCAAGCCATGTCGGTAATGTGGAGAAGACCGTCAATACCGCCCAGGTCAACGAAAGCACCGTAGTCGGTGATGTTCTTCACAACACCGGTCACCGTAGAACCCTCGGTGAGGTTCTCAAGCAACTTGCTGCGCTCTTCGCCCATGCCGGTTTCAATCACAGCACGGCGCGAGAGCACTACATTGTTGCGCTTGCGATCAAGCTTAATAACCTTGAACTCAAGCGTTTTGCCTTCAATGTGACTGGTGTCTTTTACAGGACGCGTATCAACCAAAGAACCGGGCAAAAAGGCACGGATGCCATTGGTCATCACAGTGAGGCCGCCCTTCACCTTGCCGGTAACAGTTCCGGTAATAAGCTCGGCCGAGTCAAGGGCCTGCTCTAGGCTAAGCCAGGCGGCTAGACGCTTAGCGCGATCGCGCGAAAGACGAGTTTCGCCGCGGCCGTCTTCCAAGGCCTCGATGGCTACAGAAATAAAATCGCCCTCTTTGACATCAAGCTCGCCCTGGTCGTCGTGGAACTCTTCGAGAGGAATAAAGCTTTCCGACTTCAGGCCCGCATTGACCACTACATGGTTTTGGTCAATGCGAATAACTTCAGCGGTAATAACTTCGCCCGTACGCATTTCTTGACGGGCAACTGACTCGGCGAATAACGCCGCAAACGACTGAGGCGCTGCTGCACCGGTTGATGTTTCAAGTGACATTAACGAACCATTCCAAGAACACATCGCCAGACTGCGCCGACGATGGAATTACGCCCAAACGGGCACCCATGTTGAAAAGAACTGAATAGCAGTTACTCCTGCTTAGCTGCCTTCGTAGCGAAGACTTGCTCAATCTCTTCAACGGCCTGTGATATCGACTTCTCAGACGTATCTAAGAAGACAATATCGGTTCCCCCCAGAAATCTTAAGGGAGCAACGGCTCGAGTACTGTCTCGTTCGTCACGCGCCAGAAGATCTGCTAAAAGGGCCTCAAGTGTAGTGGGAATTCCTTTTTCTTTCAATTGGTTGAAGCGACGTTGCGCCCGGACCTCGGCCGAGGCCGTTAAGAAGATCTTGAGCTCTGCGCGAGGGAAGACCACGGAGGCCATGTCGCGGCCATCCGCAACAAGACCTGGAGGCCTTGCAAAATCGCGCTGCCGACGTAGCAAGGCCTGCCGAACCCCTGGCAGCGCGGCAAGCCGAGACGCCCGGTTACCGATCGCTTCGGCCCGTATAGCCAAGCTGACGTCCTTGCCATCAAGAAAAACACGATCGGCGCGAAACTGCAGTCGCATATGGCCTGCGCAGGCGATAAGACCCTGCTCATCGTCCTCAGGCAGGCCCTGGTTTTGGCTTGCCAAAGCAAGAAGCCGGTAAATGGCCCCGCTGTCGAGGTAGTGAAAACCAAGCCGCTGGGCGAGCAATGCCGCCACGGTGCCCTTGCCCGATGCCGTGGGACCATCAATGGCGATCACGGGAACCGGCTGTGCGCAGACATCTGCGAAAGCCTCGAAGAACTCGGGATAGGTCTTTGCCACACAGTCTGGGTCTTGAATGACAAGGCGACGGGGTTGGGCCTGCCCCGCTTGGGATGAGGCGTTTGGTAAGTTATCCCCCGACTCGCCTTGCTTATCCACAGGGCTATCCACAGACTTGTCCCCAGAATGCTCAAAACTGGCCAAGGCAAAGCTCATGGCGACGCGATGGTCATCGTATGTAGCAATGCTTGCCGAAGACAGGCAGGCGGGTGCTGCCACCTCGATGAAGTCAGGCCCGTCCACCACAGTAGCCCCCAAGGCCCGAGCTTCGTTGGCCATGGCGGCAATACGATCGGTCTCTTTCACACGCCAAGAGCCAATGCCTTCAATCCGGGTAGTGGAGCCTGCAGGGGCATAAAGCGCAACGGCCACCAGCGTCATGGCCGCATCGGGAATGGCATTGGCATCGAGACTCACAGCATTCACAACGGGCCTGCCTTGTTCATTGAACTGGACCGCGCGCGCCTCGATAAAGTCATCGCCCCAGGTGATGCCTGCCCCCATGGAGGCCAGGGCGTGGGCAAACTGGATGTCACCCTGAGGACTGTTTTGACCAACACCCTCAACACGAACCGGCCCACCACCCAACAAGCCTGCGGCCAAAAAGTAGGAGGCCGACGAAGCGTCCGCCTCAACCTTGAGCTGCCCAGGGGACTGAAGGCCGATGGTCGCCTCGGCGGGATGAATATGGAACTGCCCAGACACTGGCTCTTCAACCCTGATACTAAACTGAGCCAGCATCTGGATAGAGAGATCCACATAAGGTCGACTAATTAGTGGGCCATCCACCTCGATCTCAACAGGCCGCCCCCACTGCAGAGCAAGCAAAGGCGCCACCTGCATGAGACCTGTGAGAAATTGACTGGAGACATTGCCGCGAACACTGAGCCGATTCGTGGCTTTGAGGCTTACGGGTCTAACGCGTAGCGGCGGATAGCCTTCACGACCCAAATAATCAATGCAGGCACCAAGGTCTCGCAGGCCATCCACAAGATCGGCAATCGGCCGCTCATGCATACGATCAACGCCACGCAAAACAACGTCGCCCTTAAGGCCCGCCACGACAACAGCAGGTAAAAGCGTGCGAATGGTCAGCCCCGAGTTGCCTACAAAAAGTTCAAGTGACTCGGAGGCGCAGAATTGCCCCGCGGCGCCTTCAACCTTAAGCCCCTGGCCCGAAGCGTTGGCCAGGTCGCCCGAGAGCTTCACTCCCAAGCTTCGAAGGCTCTCGACCATCACCCGGGTGTCATCGGAATCGAGCAAACCGGTAATGTCGGTGGTGCCCTGTGCAAGTGCTGAAAGCAACAAGGCCCTGTTCGATAAGCTCTTGCTGCCCGGAAGCCGAATCCTGCCGCGCGCCAGGGGCCGCAGGTCGAGCCCTAGCTGAACTGACGTCGCCACTGGCTTGCTCGCTCGAGACTTTGCTGAAGAGCCTGGGTATCCCTGGCCTCAAGTGCATGCACAAGCTCGGAGAGACTTAATTGGTACTGCGTCATAAGGGCTAAGAGCGCCTGGCGGTTCTCAAGGAAAATGCCTGACCAAAGCTCGGCCGAAGAGCCCGCAATACGAGTGGTGTCGCGCAGTCCACCCCCATGAAGGCTTTGCGCAGCCGCCGCATAAGGGCCCGATGCCAGCATGCTAGCCAGACCATAGGCAAGGAGATGAGGCAAATGACTAAGCGCGGCCAGCAATTCGTCATGTTCTTCAAGCGGAAGCGCAATAGGCAGTCCGCCTAGGCTGCTAAAAAAGAGCTCCAGGCTATCCACCGCCTCGGGCTGGTTATCCGAAAGCCTCGAAATTAAAACGCGAGCGCCTTGCAACAGGTTGGGATCGGCCGCTGAGAGCCCAGACTGCTCGCTGCCCGCCATGGGATGGCTTGGAACAAAAAGGGCTTGTAAGGCGTGAAAACCCGGACTGCTTTCAATACTGTGTAAAGCCTTTCTAACAGGAGCCTTCACGCTACCCAGTTCACTAATCCACTGAAGGCTTTGGGCATAAGGCTCCTCAAGGGTGTGAGAAAGGTTGATTAGTAGCTTGCCAGTGACATGCGCAGGCGTTGCAAACAACAGCCCCTGCGGGATCGAAGGCTCTGCCTGATCGAGCATGGTCTGCATCGAAGAAAAACACCGGCTCGCCAGCCCTTGCTCCACCGCCTGCTCACCAAAAGTCGGGTCCACCACCCAGACCTGTACCGAGGGCAAGTGGGCGCGTAGCGCTGCTGCGACCGAGCCCCCCATAAGACCGCAGCCCACAAGCAAAAGCCGATTAATCATGCAGCGCTGGCCTTGGGGGCCTTGAGTTTTTCAAGGGCGAAAGTCATGGCCTCGAGAAAGGCCTCGTTTTCGCGAGCAGTACCAATCGAAACACGCAGATACCCCGACAGACCATAGTTGGCAACGGGACGTGTAATAACACCCTTCGACAACAAAGCCTCGTAGACCACCATGCCCGCGTTGGACTCCGACGAATTGACAGCACAAAGGTCTATGAGAAGAAAGTTGCCCCACGATTGGAGTGTGCTTACTCCAAGTGCCTGAAGACCCTTTTCAATTTGCACCATGCCTTGGCGATTCAATTCAGCGGAACGGGTAAGAAATTCATCATCAAAGAGGGCGGCTTCTGCGGCAGCAAGCGCAAGCGAGTTAACATTAAACGGCTGTCGCACTCGATTCAAAAGGTCGGTGACTTCTTCACTGGCTACCCCGTAACCCACCCGAAGCCCCGCAAGGCCATAGGCCTTCGAGAAAGAGCGCGAAACCAATAAATTGGGATAGCGCTTTACCCATTCAAAAGCGGGGTAGGAATCGTAATCACTCAGGTACTCGGTATAGGCTTCATCAAGAACCACAAGCACCGAGGATGGAACCTGCGCAATAAAGGCCTCGAGACGTGGGCCCGGAATAAAACTTCCTGTGGGATTGTTGGGATTCGCAATCCAGACCACGGCCGTGTCGTTCGTGATGCGACGAGAAAACCCGTCAAGATCATGGCCCAGGTCCTGTGACTGGGCAGGTACCGAGACCAAGCTGGCTCCCACAGCCTGACTAGCCAGCGCATAGACGGCAAACGAATGGTTACTCATCAGCGACTCTTTGCCAGGCGCTAGGAACGCATGGGCCACCAGTTCAAGAATGTCATTGCTGCCATTACCCAAGGTAATGGTTTGCAAAGAAAGGGCGAAACGCTTCGCCAGAGCCTGTTTGAGCCCGAAACCATTGCCATCCGGATATCGGCCAAGGTCTGCTGCCGCCGCTAGCATGGCCTCACGGCCCCTGGGGCTCATGCCCAATGGGTTTTCATTGGAAGCAAGCTTAACCACTTGGTCTTCCTGAAAGCCATAAGCACGTGCGATGTCGGCGATGGGTTTACCAGGCTGATACGGGGCGATGGCTTTGAGGTAGGGGGGAACGCGCTGGTTGAGTGATAACACCATGGCAGATAAAACCTTTGCTTAGAAAACTAGGCCGTAAGTTTTTCGAATAAGGGGTAAGACCCCAAGAGCTTAAATATGCCCGCGGTCTGCTGAATCTCCGCCAAGGCAAGAGCAATGTTGCTGTCTTTTTTATGACCAACCAGGTCAATGAAAAAGAAATACTGCCAAGCCTCGCCGCCAAGCTGTCGGGCGGGCCTAGACTCAAACCTTTTCATTGACACGCCGTGGCGTGCAAGGGGCTCAATTAGTGAGAGCATGGCGCCGGCTTTGTCGGGTACCGACAAAATAAGCGAGGTCTGGTCAACGCCGCAACCCTCTGGCGCAAAAGACCCCAAGGCGGCAAACCGCGTGCGATTCGAGGGATCGTCTTCAATGCGGTCTGCAATGCTTTTCAAGGCGTAATGTGCAGCGGCTGTTTGGCCTGCGATGCAGGCGAGCGTAGGGTCGTTCGCGGCCATTTCGGCCGCATGGCCATTGCTTGTAACGGCCACCGTCTCGACACCCGGCATATTGGTATCAAGCCAACGTTGGCATTGGGCCAAGGCCTGCGAATGGGCAACCACACGCTTAACTCTCTCTTTGTCTCCCGAGCCATGCAACAGGCTGTGGTGAATAGGAATGGCCACCTCGGCACTAATGGTAAGAGAGGTTGAAATAAAAAGGTCGAGCGTGCGACCTACGGTTCCCTCAATCGAGTTCTCGACGGGGAGCAAGGCAATGTCGGCAAGACCCGTCTCAGCCTTACGCAAGGCCTCATCCAGGCTTTGGCAAGGAAGCATTTCAACCTGATGGCCAAACAAAGTACGCACGGCCTGTTCGCTGTAAGTTCCTGTTGGCCCAAGGTAAGAGACCTTCATAACCCGCTCAAGGGCACGGCAGCCTGAAATGATTTCAAGCCAGATCGCGGCGATGGACTGATCGGGCAGTGGGCCCCCTAGGGCTTTGTTGCTTGCGCACATACGCTCAATAAGTTCGACCTCACGCTCGGGACGAAACACTGCTGCACCCACCTTGTATTTCTCGCGCCCCACTGCCTGAACAACACCGGCGCGCTTGACCATGAGCTTAATAATCTCATCGTCATAGGCATCAATCTGGTCGCGAAAAGACTTGAGCTGCTCCGGTGTCATCCCTGCTCCTTCTCAAAACGGCGCATGTAGGCTACCAAGGCTTCAACGCCCTCGAGTGGCATGGCGTTATACAAACTAGCGCGCAATCCCCCCACGGCCTTATGCCCCTTCAAGTTCAATAGATTACTGGCCTGAGCCCCCTGAAGAAAAGGCTCGTAAAGCCTATCGTCAGGAAGGAAGAAAGGAATGTTCATGAACGAGCGGTTGGCCTTGTGCACCCGTGAAGAGTAAAAGTCGGAACCGTCAATCAGTTCGTAGACAAGAGCTGCCTTCTTCGCATTCACCTCACCCATGGCCGCAACACCTCCCTGGGCCTTAAGCCATTCAAAGACGAGACCAGCGATGTAGATGGCGAAGGTGGAAGGCGTGTTAAGCAAGGAGTTGTTTTCAAGCACCTTGCGGTAATCGAAGACCGAAGGGCAGATAGGCAAGACCTGGGGCGCATGCTGTTCGATAAGACTACGCTTAAGAACAACGAAGGTGAGGCCCGAGGGGCCAATGTTTTTTTGGGCTCCGCCATAGGCAAGCGCAACGGAATTGAAATTCATGGGCCTAGAAAGAATGTGCGAGGACATGTCCACCACCAAAGGCACTTTGTCTAATCCAAGCGCTTTCACATCGGGCCAGTGGTGATATTCCACGCCACCAATCGTCTCGTTTCCACAAATATGTAGATAACTTGCATCCGAACGTGGCAACCATTGCGAGACGGGCGGCACATAGCCAAAGCTTGTAGCACCCTCCCACTGGGGCTCAGCGCTTGCGGCCAGATGAACATCGCCATATTTTTTTGTTTCAGCAATCGACTTCGCAGACCAATGGCCTGTGTGAACAAAGTCGGCCTTTGGGTTCTGCGCAAGCAGATTCATCGGCACGATTGCGTTTTGCGCGGTAGCACCACCCTGCATAAAGAGTACGTCAAACTCTTCGCCCAAGCCGAGCAGTTCTTTGAAATCGGCAATGGCACGCTTGTGAATTTCAGTGAATAAAGGGCCTCGGTGAGTCATTTCCATGACCGACATACCACTGCCGCCCCAGCTCAGCATCTGCTCGGCAGCCTTTTGAAGAACAGACTCGGGCAGCACCGCGGGGCCGGGGGCGAAATTAAAGGGTCGTTGCGAAGTCATGTCCGGCAGATCTCTCGATCGACGTAAGAAGT
>JAYNLI010000016.1:0-1877 GCA_038111655.1 Bordetella sp. | reverse complement strand
TAATAAGTTATGGGGTCACTCAAACAGGTCACGAAAACGGTCCCGGAAAAAGAGAAAGAACATAGGGTAGCGAAAATGCGGCCATGACGGTGGTTGCAACCACCGCTGTTGCACTAATGCTAACGCCTTGGTTGTAGCGCTGGGCCAGCAGGTAGGGGTTCGCGCCTGCGGGCATGGCCGCTAGGCCTGTAAGAACGGCAACTGTTAGGGGCTCGGCCTGAAAGAGGAAACGACTTCCCAAATAAACCAAAACAGGATGAACCACGAGCTTAAAAAGAACAGCCGGCCCTACAGCCCGAGGCTCAATGCGTTCTCGGGAATGGTAGACCGTGGCGCCGAGCAGCACCAGACAACATGGAATGGCTACCTGACCCATCGACAAAAGGGTGGAATCAAGCAGAACGGGAAGTTCAATCTGAAGAAAGCTGACAAAGACACCAAGAAAAATTGGTACGACAACCGGATGGAGCAGGGCCGACTGAACAAGCTGCCTCACTGTCATAAGACGACTGCGGCGCGAGCGATTCTTAGCCAACATCTCATAACCCACCACGGAGACGGTTAAGAGCACCAAGGAGTGCATGGTCACAACCGTAAGCAAAATCACCAGGCCTTCGGGCCCATAGAAAAGCTTAACCACCGGAATGCCGATCATGATGGAATTGGAAAAGGTAGAGGCAAGCGCCAAAGAAACCGCAGGACCTCGCTGGCTGGGGTCCGTCACGATCCGCGGTGAACGCTGTGCCCATAAAAACGCCAGGGCGTAGGTAAGGACCGTTAACGAGAGGTAGTTAAGAATGGGCTGAAGGCTTAGGGCATGAAAGTCCACCGTTGCCATGGTTCGAAAGAGCAGGGCTGGAAGGAAAACCTTGAGTACAAGGTTTGAGAAAGACTGACTTGAGACCTCGTCAATCCAGCCCAGGCGCGCCACGAGCAGGCCGACCCCCACAAGGAGGAAGACCTGCAGAAGGGCGTCGGTCATTCCTGCGGTGTGTTGTCGCTTGAAGCGTCGGAAGCCTCTGCATCCGACGCTTCAGCTAAGTCATCGTCTTGCTCGGCAATACGCTGCACCCCGACAAGGCGACTGCCTTCGTCAACCGAAATAAGAGTCACCCCCTGGGTTGCCCGACCCAGCGCGCGAACTTCCGACACACGCGTGCGCACAACCACTGCGCGGTCGGTAATAAGCATGATTTCATCGGTCTCATTAACCCGGCAGGCGCCTACCACTTTACCGTTACGTGCTGTGGTCTGGATGGCGATCATGCCTTTAGTGCCTCGACCATGGCGGGTGTGCTCGGAAATCAGCGTACGTTTGCCAAATCCATTCTCGGTGGCAGTAAGAACAAAGTCGTTCTCGTCCTCTGCCACGATCATGCTAATAAGCCTCTGGTCTTTCTCTAACATCATGCCGCGCACGCCGCGGGCCTCACGGCCCATCGGCCGGACATCGCCCTCGTCAAAACGCACTGCCTTACCTGCATCGGAAAAGAGCATGACATCGTGCTCACCGTTGGTAATGGCCGCACCAATAAGACAGTCCCCTTCATCAAGCGAGCAGGCAATAATGCCGCGCTTTAAGGGCCGAGAAAAGGCCGACAAGGGGGTCTTTTTCACCGTGCCAAGTTCGGTGGCCATGAAAACAAACTTATTCTCTTCATAGGCCTTAATGGGAAGAACCACGGTGACCTTCTCACCCTCTTCCAGCGGCCAGACATTCACAAGAGGCTTACCCTTCGAAGCCCTTGAGCCCTGTGGCACCTCAAAGACACGCAACCAATAGACACGGCCCTTGTTTGAGAAGGCAAGAATGGTGTCGTGAGTGTTCGCGATAAAGAGTTGATCGATCCAGTCGTCCTCTTTGGTGGCGGTTGCCG
>JAYNLI010000015.1:27531-29188 GCA_038111655.1 Bordetella sp. | reverse complement strand
GTGTGTACCTGTGTGAATAAAGTTGCCCGGGAACTGAACATTGATTGATTCGAGCCTACCCAAATCCCCTTGCTGCAGAGCCTGAGCAACCCATTGATAGGCCACCCCCCAGCGTCGGGGGTAGCTCATGGCAAGCTGCACCTTGTGTCGTTTCACGGCCCGCTCAATCTTTAGCGCGTCTTCTAGGCTTGTACCCATGGCTTTCTCGCACCAGATGCCTTTCACACCTGACCGACAGGCAAGGCTGACCATGGCCTGCCGCGTTTCCGCGTAGGCGGCAATGCTTAAAAGATCAAGCGACTCGTCGCGAAGCATTTTCCGATAGTCGGTATAGCCGCGCACTTTGGGGTGTTCCTTTAAAAAGGCTGCAAGCCTTTCGGGGTCCCGGTCGCAGACCGCAGTAAGCCTAACTCCTTTAATCAACTGCCATGCGCCCCAGTGGGTGGCAGGCTTTGGGCGCAGGGGGTCTTTGTCCAGAAGCCAGGCCACGCGGCCCAGCCCAATGATTCCAAGCTTCATTTGGAAAAAAACTCGTAAAGGGCTTGGGCAAGAAGCAGGTCTTCATGCGTATCAATATCGACGGCCTGGGTCTTAGGAATAATGTAACCGAGTCGCTGGCCATTAGGGGGAGCGGAAAGTTTTCGCCAAGCAAACATGCCAGCGTCCCGAAACCGTTTAGGTAGGTCTTGGGAGCGCCAGTTAAAAAACTCGGGCTGAGCCATTTGAATCTGCCCGCCCTCATTCATTTCGTAGGCTCGTTGAATAGGCGCCTCGAATTCGGTGATGCTAAGTACCGAAGCGGTCTTGGGTTCTTCCAACAAAGTAAAGGCCTCTTGAAGATGCCGCGGCTCAAGAAGTAGAGCTGTGGCATAGAGCAGACAGACCGAATCGGGTGGGGTAGTGAGTTGTTGCAGGTAGTTATCCACAACAGGGCCCACATGGGTCATGTCATCGGCCAACGCCTCGGGGCGTTTGTAGGCAATAGCCCCCGCCTGCTCACTGACCTGAAGAATCTCAGCATCTTCGGAAGAGACCACCACCCGATCGAACAACTGCGAGCGAACTGCCGCCTGAATTACATGGGCAATAAGGGGTTTGCCATTAATAGGGTGTAGGTTTTTGCGCGGCACGCGCTTGCTTCCCCCACGCGCGGGAATAACGGCAATGGCTTGGTGATTTCGACGTTGCATGACTAGTCCATAATTTACCCGAACTAACTTGCTAAGGGCGACGAATTCATGCACGTGTTCTTTCGGGTTGATCGCAGCGCTGCAATAGGCACAGGCCATTGGGCTCGTTGCCAGGTTCTGGCCCGTGCCCTTGAAAAACGGGGGGTGGCTTGTTCTTTCCTTGAAAACCTTGCTTCGCCGCAAGACTTTTTTCAGGCAGTCAAAAAAAAGCATCGGTCTCGGGTTCATTCAAAGTCGGTAACTACCACCAGCCAACACCTGCCTCAGGCTGATTGGGTTGTGCTTGATGGCTATCAGTTTGGTCAGGACTGGGAGGTGCAGGCCCGCGAAGCGGGCTTTCGTGTTTTAACCATCGATGACGCACCTAAACGCCATTACGCCTGCGACCTTTTGCTTGACCCAAACCTATCCAAGGCAGGCGCAGGCCGATGGCTCCTACACCTTTCCCCCCACACCAAACTCTACTC